>NZ_PNCU01000219.1:0-286 GCF_005886915.1 Pseudoalteromonas sp. S3776
TGAGCCTGTAGAAAAACCTCTATAAGTACTGATTATGTTGACCAAAACCGGTAAAATCCCATTATCAGCCCCTGAGTAGACTTAAAAGCCTTGCCATGCCTCGCTTCAAGCCATACGACACCAGCCAGAATTTATTACTCCCCGTTAATCTGGCTGAACAGTTGGTGCCCGGTTCATTCGAATACACACTGAATTACCTGGTCGATCATGAAATTGATACTTCAATCTTTCATAACCACTACAACAATGATGCTAACGGTCGTCCGGCTTACGATCCGGCCATGCT
>NZ_PNCU01000220.1:0-259 GCF_005886915.1 Pseudoalteromonas sp. S3776
GTGAAAAGTATGCACTGGAACTAAGGAGAGGTGTCGTGCAGTTCCACAATCAGTTGCCTGAGAAAGTCGACTTCACCGTAAAAGCAGCCAAGAGACCCTTGCTGGGGCTGACTTTGGGTATGAGAACCGTTGATCAGCTGGTGGCTGCAAAAGCACTGAGTGTCAGTGGTGATCAGAAAGCGGCGGCTCAATTCTTTGCAGGCTTTGACCAGGCGATTCCCTGGGACAAGATCCCGGTGAGTTTGCACTGAGTACGGTT
>NZ_PNCU01000221.1:0-314 GCF_005886915.1 Pseudoalteromonas sp. S3776
TAGCACCATTATATGCCTTATTAGAAGGTTTATTTATTGGCGGTATTTCAGCGATACTAAACGCAGCATTTGCAGAAAAATATCCCGGACTTATTATGCAAGCCGTTGGATTAACATTTGGTGTTTCTTTAGCGATGTTCTTATTATATAATTTTAGAATCATCAAAGCTACTGAACGCTTTAAATCCATCATTTTTACCGCAACATTAGGTATCGGAATTTTTTACCTCATAACACTGGTATTACGCCTGTTTGGTGTGAATGTGAGCTTTGTATATGATAGTAGCCTATTGAGTATCGGAATCAGTTTATTT
>NZ_PNCU01000222.1:0-284 GCF_005886915.1 Pseudoalteromonas sp. S3776
CTGGCGGTGCGGTTGAAAGCACAGCAACTGCCTATCGTGGTACCGGTGGTAGCGGTGCTCTTGATGGTTTCCTTTTTGCGCTGGGTCTGGTGCCTACCTGTATGTTTGCCCTGGGTATGATCAATGTGCTGGAGCATTATGGTGCTCTAAGAGCTGCACGAAAACTGCTGACACCTTTGCTTCGGCCTTTGATGGGGGTGCCAGGAACGGTGGGTCTGGCCCTGATTGGTAGTCTCCAGTCCACTGATGTCGGTGCCGGTATGACCAAAGGCCTCGCTGATAGT
>NZ_PNCU01000223.1:0-241 GCF_005886915.1 Pseudoalteromonas sp. S3776
CGAGCTGTTTACCTGAGTTAATACGATGATTGGTAACGTTAAGAATTCGCTCAAGGGGAGCTACCACAGCATCAATCCGAAGCACCTGCCACGATACCTTGCAGAGTTCTGCTACCGGTTTAATCGACGTTATGATATGAAAGCCATGCTATCCCGCTTAGGTTATATGGCAGCACGAACGTGCCCTATGCCAGAAAGACTCCTCAAGATAGCTGAGGCACAGTGGTAATCAGGAAAGGAT
>NZ_PNCU01000224.1:0-385 GCF_005886915.1 Pseudoalteromonas sp. S3776
ACGTTAGTCGTTGGCTCGTGCGTAAGTTAATGAAACAGAATGACTTAGTGAGTCGTCAGCTACCTTCACACAAGTATGCAAAAGCTGAAAAGCTTCACTTAAGCATTCCTAACTTGCTTGAGCGTGAGTTTAACGTATCAACACCAAATCAAGTGTGGTGTGGCGACGTAACTTATGTTTGGTGCGGCTCTCGGTGGGTTTATCTAGCAGTCGTTATTGACCTTTATGCCCGTAGAGTTGTAGGTTGGGCAACATCAACAAGACCTGACAGTGAACTGACTAAAAAGGCATTAAGAATGGCTTATAAAAGCCGGGGAAATCCAAAAAGAGTTATGTTTCATAGCGATCAAGGTTGTCATTATACGAGTAAAACGTTTAGGCAACT
>NZ_PNCU01000225.1:0-357 GCF_005886915.1 Pseudoalteromonas sp. S3776
ATGGGTAGGAATAACAATAACATCCAAACCATAGATCTGACGAAGTTCGAAGGCTTCTGTATCGGCTGTACCCGTCATACCAGACAACTTCTCATAGAGTCGGAAGTAGTTCTGGAACGTGGTAGAAGCCAGAGTTTGGCTCTCGGCCTGAATACTCAGTCCTTCTTTGGCTTCCAACGCCTGATGCAGGCCTTCTGACAGGCGACGACCCGGCATAGTACGACCTGTATGCTCATCCACAAGAAGGACTTCGCCTTCTGTCACAATGTATTCAACATTGCGAGTGAACAGTACATGCGCTTTCAATGCTGCATTCACATGGTGCAGCATGTTCAGGTTATGAGCAGAGTAAAGACT
>NZ_PNCU01000226.1:0-279 GCF_005886915.1 Pseudoalteromonas sp. S3776
CGAATATTTACTCTCGATATCAGTACTCAAGTTGTGATTGAACCTGCTCTGATTCAAGGAATCAGTCTGAACCGGTTGCCTGTCCAGACTACTGCCCAGGCTATGAGTCATGAGCCTCGACAAGAGGTTGGCTTTCCCATAATTAATCTATGGCTGTTGATAGACAGGCTGCTTTCAGAGGCCAATGATTATTCAGAGGGAGAAGGGTCTATTGCTCAGTATCGTACTGAGAAGGCCAAAACCAGTTTGCAAATACTCACGCAGAGTAATCAGGAGATT
>NZ_PNCU01000227.1:0-375 GCF_005886915.1 Pseudoalteromonas sp. S3776
ATGTAATCCCATCTATTAAAAGAGTTACCTCTTGAAGTTACATAAGCAGACTCCGCAATGATCATAAAACCACCATCTTTTCTTAGGATGATATTTTTTAAAAAAAACTGATTAAACGCTGCTTTTAGGTTTTCTTCAGCTCTAACTTCTTCTCGAAATTCATTACTAAATGTAGTAGTGCTATTCAATAATTCTTTATTGGTTTCTTTATCCCATAAAACATAATAAAGCCCATCAACATTTCCTTTACGGATTTTACTGAAGAAAGAACAGATAAGATAATGTTTATTTTTATTATCAATTTTTACCCTGGTATCGTCTAAAAAAATATTAGTTACTTTAACTTCTGAAATATCAGGAGAAATATTGCCCGCT
>NZ_PNCU01000228.1:0-278 GCF_005886915.1 Pseudoalteromonas sp. S3776
AACAGACCATGAGATTGTATTTTGCTGTTGATTCAGATGCGCGAGTCATCAGAGGCTTGATTGCTCTGGTTCTATCCGTCTTTAATGGTCGAACACCACAAGACATAAGTCGTTTTGATATTGATGACTGGTTTTCAAAACTGGATCTCTACAATCATCTAAGCCCATCACGGGGTAATGGACTCAGAGCGATCGTAGAAGAGATCAGGTCTCTTGCTCACAGGTTTGAGTAACTGAGTCATTACGTGCCCACCAGGTGGCAAGAGCCGAGCCTGTGA
>NZ_PNCU01000023.1:0-37732 GCF_005886915.1 Pseudoalteromonas sp. S3776
GTCTAGCCCTTCGGGCACGCTTCCGCCCCTAGGTTGCAGTTCCTACGTACTGATATTTAATCAATTTTTAGGTGTAAAGGCGTAACTTCGGTTAAACCTTTTCCCTTTAACCTTTAATCTTCATTGCGTAATATCTTTATTATCGACACTTACTTCGATTTTTTGGTTAAGTAAGTTAATTAGTAAAATGCTACGCATGTCGCCGTCGGGCTCTTTGTATATTGCTGCAACGTTATTAAATGTATTGTTATGTACGCTTACTGTGTCGCCTGCTTTTGGTATTGTTGATTCGGCAGAGCTTGTGCGTTCGTATTTAAGCTGCTCTATTAGAGCTTCTGGTACTATTTGGTAACGGGTGCCATAAGATACAAAGCCATTTATGCCGCGCGTATTTTTTACAGCAGAAAAGTTACCATTTTGAGACTCTAAGCAAATAAATAAGTAGTTTGGAAATAGAGCAGACTGTTTAACAGTTCGCCTGCCTTTGATGAGTTTTTCAGTGGTTAATTTTGGATAAAAAACTTCAATGCCTTGATTTAGTAAGTTGGTGGCTGCTCGCTCTTCTTGGCGAGGTTTACATGTAACTAAATACCAACTTTTCATAGCAATCCTTACTACATACACAATTGCAACAAACACAACATTATTTTTAACAGCAATTAATTATAAACAATTTAAGTTTCTTAAGTAAATAGCCGTTTAAGGTAAATACGCACTTACTTTGTTAACAGCAGCCATTATATTTGTTGTTAATGTTGCTGTTTATATAATCTAAACCAAACTTAAAATACGCGGTTAAACTTATTGTCTAAACGCGGCATAAAGCTTAAGTGCGCCAGCAAGCAAAGCGCCTACAACGCTACCCTATTTATAAATTAACCGCTTAAAACGCTATTACACAAGGAGAAGCAAAAGAGGAGTAAATGAGAAAACATATAAGTAGCAGCGAGCTTACCTCGCGTTTGGATTTATTGTTTCAACGAGACATAAAGCCTAAGTGAGCCCGCAAGCAATGCGCCTGCAATAACAATACACCTAAGTTTTGCTTAAATTACTGTTTAGCCCTACTTTTAACTTTACTCTTAAAAAACTAAATACGGATACCTATGCAAATACTTCACCACGGAGCGGTAAATGGTGTAACAGGCTCGTGCCACGAGCTCGTTATTAATAGCCAAACCAGCATACTAATAGACTGCGGGCTTTTTCAGGGGGAAGACGCAAAAGATGATTTATCAATAGAGTTTAATGTTACGCACATTACTGCGCTTATTGTTACGCATTGCCATATTGACCACGTGGGGCGTATTCCGTATTTGCTTGCAGCAGGTTTTAAAGGCCCTATTTTTACTACGCCTGCCTCGGCTTGTTTGCTGCCACTGGTGATTGAAGATGCGTTAAAGGTGGGCGTTACCCGCGATACTAAAATTATAAATGCGTGCTTAAGTTTGTTAAACAAGCGCATTTTTACCGTTAATTTTAATACTTGGTTTATGCTACCTTGCACCAACGAGCAAATAGCTAAGGCGCGATTTCAGCGTGCTGGGCATATATTAGGCTCAGCCTATGTTGAAATAGACATTAGCAATAATAATAAAGGTAAACATAGGGTCGTATTTTCGGGCGATTTAGGCGCCCCCTACACGCCTCTATTACCTGCTCCAAAACCGCCTTATAAGGCCGATACATTAGTTATAGAGTCAACCTACGGCGATAAAAACCACCAAGGCCGTAAAGAGCGCACCCAAACACTAAAAAATGTAATTGAACGCGCAGTCGCAGATAACGGTGTGGTGTTAGTGCCGGCATTTAGTATTGGCCGCACACAAGAGCTACTTTACGAGCTAGAACAGCTAATACATCAATCACCTAACGGATCGCCTTGGCGAAGTATGCATGTGATTTTAGACTCTCCCATGGCTGCCAATTTTACCGAGCAATATATTAAATTTAAACATTTATGGGATGCAGAGGCTAAACGTAAAGTAGCCAAAGGCCGCCATCCGCTGAATTTTGAAAACCTAACCACGGTTGATACCCATAGTGAGCATATCGCCATTATTAATTATTTAGCGTCGCGCCAAACACCCGCCATTATTTTAGCTGCCAGCGGTATGTGCAGTGGTGGGCGAATAGTAAATTACCTAGAACGCTTTTTAGATGACAAAACAACCGACGTATTGTTTGTTGGCTACCAAGGCTGTGGCACTTTGGGCCGCGATATACAAAAATATGGCACCCGCAATGGCTATGTTTTTATAAACGATACGCGCATTACAATTAACGCACAGGTGCATACCATTAGCGGCTACAGCGCCCATGCCGATCAAAACGGATTAGTTAAATTTGTAACCGGTATGCGTAAAAAGCCAAGCCATATAAAAATTGTGCACGGCGATAATGAGGCAAAGCGCGCATTAGCAAGTAAGTATAAAGAGGTATTGGGCAGCGAGGTGATAATTGAGATAGGTAAGTAAAAATCTTAATTTAAAGGGCATTTAGCGATAATAAGCTATTACTATAAATAGTGGAGAATTAAACACTTGATTTGGGCGACTTCGGCTTAGAAAAAGGCATTAAATGTAATTAAATACTTTTGATAATGGCGTTGTGGAATAGTTGATATTAGGCTAACGGTAAAAAACGTTTGCGCATTTGTTTATAGTTAACCTAACTGTTGTAACAAAAAAAGCTTGCTAAGACTTCATTTCGTATATTTTATTTTTAATAAAGCTTTTACTTTCAAAAATTTCATTTTTAAAAAAGAAAAATAAACTCACTAATATCAGACACCAATATAGCGTAAAATAGTTTTGTAAACTGTTAGCATACAATGCATGTATAACAGAGCCTTGCACCAGTAGGGTTGTATAAATATACATGCCTAACCTAGGGATTGCTTTCCAAAAATAGATAGAAAACTCAGTTCTTAATATAAAAAATACCCAAAAAGAAAAGCACGTACTTATAGCTGCACCTATTGCACCATGCTTAGGAATTAGCCATACGTTTCCTAACAGGTTAACTCCAAAAGCAATTACAGATGCAAGCATTGAAAACCCCGTACGCCGAGTAATACCCAAACCTACAACGCTTGTTTCAGATAGGGTATAAAGTAATGGGTACCCTAAACACGGAACTAAAATCCACTGAACGGCCTTGTAACTATCAGGAAGTATAAACGTCACTACAGCTGAAAGTATCCCAGCCAAACAAAATAAAATAATTACTACCAATAATACATATCGGTTTACTTTGAATATTTTATCAAGGTTTTCGTTAGCTGCAGCCCATTTATACACAACGGGAACCCAAACAGTTGAGAAAACACTTTGAATAATGGTTGCAGCGGCGGCAAAACTAACAGCTACAGAGTAAAGCCCCAATTGTTCGTAATTTGAGAGCTCTTTTAATAATATTTTATCTGATGCGGTTAGCCCCCAAAACGCTAAACTGCCAAAAATTAGCGGCATACCAAAGCTTAACAGGCCTTTTAATTGGCTAGGGTCTAGCTTTTCCTTAATTCCTGCAATCCACTCCTTTCTTGTATTCCACGCGTATATAAAAAAAACGAGTAATACAGCTGCAACATTGGCTATTACGAGGTTGGTAATATTTTTATTAATCGAAAATAAAACATAACCTAAGATAATAATGATTAAAAGTAGCTTGGGAAGTAGCTGACTCATTGAGTAGGCAAAGCCTTGTTCATTCATTCGCAAAATTAAAGATAAAAACCTAGACATAAAAGCACATAAAACAGCTAAAGCTACTAACAAGCTAAGTAATCGACTATCAACCTCAAATAACCACAACGAAATTGCATTATCGAAGCTAAGTAGTACACATAAGCTAAAAATTAATAAGGTTAAGCCAGGAAAAAATGATGCTTTTAATAGGCCTGGCTTATTACTAACTTCGTGAAATTCACGTACATACGCTTGGTCAAGCCCTAAACTAAAAAGCAGTGTGCAAAAACCAATCACTACATTAAGCATAGCTATACGGCCAATATCTTCCTGAGAAAAAAACCAAGTGATAATTGGCAAACTAACAAAACCTAAGAGAGCACCGCCCACTGGGCCCAATGCAAAAGACAGGATTTTTTTGGGGGTCATATTTTTTTACGTTCCATCATGTGAGTAAACCCCAATAGAGTATTATTTAAAAAACAATGACTATTAAAGATTTTGAAATAGTTACTTATCAAATAATTGGGTAAGTTGATTTTTATAGTTCTCTAAAGAGAAGTAATTTTTTATTATTTCAATATTTTTATATGATTTGTAGCAATCTAAATTACTGAGCTTTTCTATATCGCCAACATGAACACCTTTCTCTGCAAAAAAATGCCATTGCGTGGTTTCACTTCGCAAGTAAACCGTTTTGCCAAGACCTAATAAAGTTATTGTATTGCCCATGGCTTGCTGGCGTTTATGATTAAAAAAGGCAATATCAATTGAGCTTAGAAATAACAAATAATCATCATATGGCATAAAATCGGTAAGAGGTTGAAACTTTTCACCAAACCATTCTTTACCTTGCTTTATTACTTGCTGCGCATATTCTTGACGTCCATACGACAAAGGTACATAGATACATATATCTTGGTGTTTAAATGGTAATAACTTTTCCAACGCCTCTATATGATTATTACTCGGGTCGGCTGAGTTGCCTACTTGAATATTTACCCTCACCTTATCAACTTTGGGAAGTTTATATTGTTTGTATAGGTTACTCGTGTACATTAAGCACTCATGGTAAGTTCCTTTGGATCCATACCAGTCTTTTGCAAGGGCTACATCTCCTTCTAAATATGTAACTAAATGCCCGAGCCGACTTATTACCCTGTATCTTAAAAACTCATTTATTTTTTCTTTGAGAGTGACACGCTTTAATTGATAGGCATATAAGTCTGCTCCCCATATCATCCAATAACACTTTTTAAGCAACCAAGGCATAACACTCAGTATTTGAACCATTTTTATATCCATTAAACTATGTAATATAATTTTATCAGCTCGGTGCATTTTTATTATTAACTGAATATGGTGCTTTACCTTTGATACAGATGAGCTCCCCGACAAACAGATATTCTTAGTATATTCAAGCTCATCATTAGCCATGCCATTTTTAATTAAAAACTCATGTTCATCGCTATTAAAATTTTTATTTATAAATCTTATGTATGGAGGAATAAATTTATCACACTCTGATACATGTAATATTTTTTTAGTCGTCACTAAAGAACCCTTTAACCGCATTAACAACATGTTCTTGATCAATGTGGGGCATAGCGAAATACATTGGCAAGCGAACTAACTTTGAACTCTCATGAGTAGTGTAAATATCATTACCCAAAAACTCCCCTAAAACTAATCCAGCAGGACTTGAGTGTAGCGGCACATAGTGGAATGGCGTTGTAATACATTCCTTTTTCATGTAATTTATAAAATCAGTTCGTTCTTCATTAGAGTCTAATTTTATATAAAACATATGCGCGTTATGCTTTATGTTATTAGGAATATAAGGCAGTTTATCTGAGTTTATAACTTGGCTAAGTTCGCTAAAATAATAATCCCAAATTGATAGTCGATAATTATTTATAGCCTCTGCATTTTCAAGTTGTGCGAATAAGTATGCCGCCTGCAACTCACTTGGTAAAAAGCTCGAACCTATATCTTGCCAAGTATATTTATCTACTAAGCCGTGCAAAAACTGACTACGATTTGTTCCTTTCTCGCGAATAATTTCTGCTCTTTCAACTAACTCTGGTGTATTAATTAAAATTGCTCCACCTTCACCACCTGAAGAGTAGTTTTTAGTTTCATGAAAACTAAAACAACCTATGTGCCCAATAGCACCTAATGCCTTATTTTTATATGTAGACATTACGCCTTGAGCTGCATCTTCTATTACCCAAAGTTTATATTTTTTTGCGATTGTTAATATTGTATCCATTTCACACGCTACCCCAGCATAATGAACCGGTACTATAGCGCGTGTGTTTGGGGTTATGGCGGCTTCAATTAATGACTCATCCATATTCATGGTATCTGGACGTACATCAATGAAAACTATTTTCGCGCCTCGTAATGCAAATGCATTAGCGGTCGATACAAAAGTATATGAAGGCATGATGACTTCGTCACCCGCTTTTATATCTATTAGGATAGCTGCAAGCTCAAGAGCTGCAGTACACGACGGCGTTAGCAGTGCCTTTGTGGTATTAAAGTTACTTTCTATCCATGCTTCACATTTTTTTGAAAAGTGCCCATCACCACATAACTTATCAGAGTTAATAGCTTGCTCTATGTATTTTAACTCACTGCCTGTTTTAGGAGGCACATTGAAAGGAATCATCTTTAAACCTGTTTGTAGAACCAATACGAAATATCAGCTATAGCAAAACCATTTTTGCTATATAAATTTGCAGCCGAAATATTACTTGTTTGTGTTGAAACCTTGATCACATTAGCCTTTTTAGCAATGCAATAGCTTTCAACAAGCGCGAGTAACTTTTTGCCTAAGCCCTGACCTTGATAGGGTAAAGCAACACCAATCAGCCCTATTGTTGCCTCTTCCTCTTGGATCCTGACTGTGACAAAACCAGATATGGCATCATCATTTTTGATTATTAGGCAACAATCATCAAACTTTGATAGGACGGCATTTTCAACCCATTTTTGGTAAAAGCTGTCTCGCTCTTGCGCCGAAAACCAAGGCTCTCGAAAACGGCTCTTAATATACAGGTTACTAACTATATATTTCAGCTCTTCAATAGAGTCGTGATTAGCTATATGAGCCTCAAAGCTTGTAAAAGCTTTTGAGGTTTCCTTGATATTTTTTTTAAAGACTAATTCGCCTTCAACAAAACTAAAGCAATGTTCATTAATAATATTTAAGCTTAAGTAATCTGTTGAACTAACTTTTGTAGTTATAAGTGAGTTTATAGGCCAGTCATTACTTTTTATTTCTGGGGTAAGTAATTTTAACGCAAATATTTTACGCTCGAAAAACTGACTGTCCCATTCTCTTTGAGAAAAATAGTTGTTCATTACTTTGATATTAAATCCATTAAATACTTACCATAGCTATTTTTCAGCATTGGAGCAGCCAACTCCTGCATTTTATGCTTTGTTAGCCAACCATTATTGAAACCAATCTCTTCTAAACACGCTATTTTGTAACCTTGACGTTTTTCTATTGTTTCAACAAACTGTGCTGCTTCTAATAAACTTTCATGAGTACCAGTATCTAACCACGCAAAACCACGGCCCAGTATTTCAACATTTAGCTTATTATTCTTTAGGTACATATCATTAAGACAAGTAATTTCTAACTCTCCTCGATGAGAAGGCTCAACTTGTTTTGCTAATTTAACTACAGAGTTATCATAAAAATACAATCCTGTTACAGCTAAATCAGATTTAGGATTAGCCGGTTTTTCTTCAATAGAAACTGCTTTTTGATTTTCATCGAACTCAACAACCCCAAAGCGCTCTGGATCTTTTACCTGGTAACCAAAAACTGTTGCACCTTGGCCCGTTTTAGCATTCTCAACAGCGTGCTTTAGCTTAGGACTAAACCCTTGACCATAAAAAATGTTATCCCCAAGAACTAAACACACGTCATCGTTTCCAATAAAACCTTCACCTAGAATAAATGCTTGTGCTAATCCATCGGGGCTAGGTTGAATTTCATAACTAAGCTCAATACCAAATTGAGAACCATCACCGAGTAAACGCTTGAATGAATCACTATCCTCAGGGGTCGTAATAATTAATATTTCACGTATCCCCGCTAACATTAAAACTGATAACGGATAATAGATCATTGGCTTATCGTAAATTGGTAACAGCTGCTTTGATACACCCATTGTAATTGGGTATAAACGCGTGCCTGAGCCACCGGCTAAAATTATTCCTTTCATTAAATTGCTCCTTTTATAATTTGCCAAGCCGTTCACGCTGATAAGAGCCATCCTGAACGTTTTTGCACCACTGTTGATTAGACAAATACCATTCAATTGTTCTACGGAGCCCTGTTTCAAATGTTTCTACAGGCTCCCAATTAAGCTCTTTACTCATTTTTGACGAGTCTATAGCGTAGCGTCTATCATGCCCAGGGCGGTCTGTTACATAGGTAATTTGGTCAGCATATTTAGTCGCTTTGGGAACTAGAGTATCTAAAATACTACAAATAGTTTGTACAACTTCGATATTTTGTTTTTCATTATGGCCACCTATATTGTAGGTTTCCCCAACAGTACCCTCTGTTACTACTTTATATAAAGCACGAGCATGGTCTTCTACGTATAACCAATCACGTATTTGGTCGCCTTTACCATAAATAGGCAAATCTTTACCTTCTAGGGCATTAAGTATCACTAGAGGAATTAATTTCTCAGGAAAATGGTAAGGACCATAATTATTCGAGCAATTTGTTACGATAGTAGGTAATCCATATGTTCGCAACCAAGCTCGTACTAAATGATCACTCGATGCTTTACTTGCAGAATAAGGACTACTTGGTGCGTAAGAAGTTTCCTCAGTGAATAATGGGAGTTCACCTTCTTGTTCGTCTGGATGTTGAAGGTCGCCGTAGACTTCATCAGTTGAGATATGATGAAACCTAAACGATTTTTTATCATTGCCGGTTAATGTATTCCAGTATTCGCGAACCGCTTCTAATAGATTATAAGTGCCTACAATATTAGTTTGTATAAATTCGGCCGGCCCTGTAATTGAACGATCAACGTGGCTCTCAGCAGCCAAATGCATTACTGCATCTGGCTTATGTGTTTTGAAAACCCGATCGAGTTCAGTACGATTACATATATCAACTCGTTCAAATACGTAGCGTTCATCATTAGCAACCGAATTTAATGATTCTAAATTACCAGCATAAGTTAACTTATCGAGATTAATGACTGAATCATTAGTGTTTTCTATAATGTGCCGAATTACAGCAGAGCCAATAAAGCCCGCACCGCCAGTTATAAGTATTTTCACTACACACCCTAATATATTTGATAAAGCTAGGCATATTAACTATCTAATAATACCTAACTTAAAGTTTTCATTTGTATTCATTAAATTAACTAATTAAGACTTGCTAGCAATTTAGTAAGCGCTGCAAGGATAAATAATAAAGCTCTATAACATCTTCTAAATCTAAGTGGCTGACTAAGCTTTTTAATTGCTCTGTATTTCCACACATATCATCAAGCGAATCTATAGCATTTACCAAGCTATCTATATCACCCACAGGGTAGATACTACAGTTTGGGTAAGGCCTGCGTAATACATCATCTTCGTAACTGACTCTTAGAAGTTCTGCAGGGCCTGTTTTACAATTAGTAGTAATAATAGGAACACCTAATGCTAAAGACTCGACTAAACAATTAGGAAAACCTTCAGTTTCTGATGCTAATAGCATGGCTTCTGAATTTATAATATACGGATACGGATTACTTGAATGCCCAACAAAAAACACTCTATCTTCTATGTCTAATTTTTTAGCTAATGCTATTAAATCTTCACGAGTGTCGCCATCTCCAACTATTACTAAATTCTTTTTTTTATTGCAGGCTTGTAAAGCCATAAATATATCTTTTATTCTTTTTGATTCAACTAGGCGCCCTACTGAAATCAAAAAATTTTGAAATGGGACTGGGCTAACATCTTTAGAAGACAGGTCTTGATAATCCTTTAAATCATGTGGATTGTATATTTTTTCAATGTCATCTCTATATAAAAATACCCTTGCTTGTCTCTGCATTTCTTCAGATATACACACAATACTATTCGCTTTTTTATAGGCTAAGCGAATGATGTACGCATTTCTACTATGCTGAAACCTTTCAAAGCTACTGTGACAAACTAGCTGAGATTTATACCCCATAAAAATAGATAAAAAAGAATTAATAATATTTGGATACAACAAATGAGATTGAACAACATCAGGTTTAAATTTTAATACAAGATAAATAAACTTGAAAAAACCTGAAACCTTCCAAAACTTGTCTGCTGAACTTTCTTTTAAATACAAGCACTTGGTTTCACAACTGCTATGCTTAGTGAAACCATCAACGAGACTATTAAAAACTTTTTCGGCACCTCCGCCAGAGCTGGAATTAGTTAGAAGCAGTAGTTTCATCAATGCGGCCTGTTTTGTAACTTTGTAAATATTCTGAACACATTCGATCTAAACTAAAATCTTTTAATAACTTCTTATATTGCGCTTGAATAATTTCCTCTCTTAAAGCTTGAGATTCAATTAAGTTACTAAATGTTTTTTGCATCTCTTTATCATTATTAAATAAAATATATTTAGATACTGTAGGATCAAGAATCAAACTATGCGCTGGAATATTTGATAATAAAATAGGTAGTTTAGCAGCCATTCCTTCTAGCACAGAAATTGGCAACCCTTCTTCTCTAGATAACGATAAAAAGACATCTGACGATACTAGTAGCTCATTTATATTTTCAACTTTGCCTAAAAATTCGATGACAGTATTATCACCGGCTAAACTTGAGACTTCGCCCTTGAATTGTTCACTTTCTATACCGCCTGCAATTGAGAAGGTGAACTGATAATCAGGGTATGATTTATTAAGGTATTGGATGAGAGAACTTAAACGATCATAACCTTTTCTGTATTTAACGTTCCCTACTAAAACTACTTTTATATTTTTAGTTAATAGAGATTTTTCTTTTACTTTAAAGTTAGAAATATCTACTGAGTTTTCAATAACTTTAAACTTGCTTCCAAACGCCTGTGTAAACCTATCAATATCTTGCTTCGAAACACCAACAATCACATCAGCGGCTTTATTAATAAAAAATTTATGTACTCTACCAATAAGTCGGTTTAAAAAACCATTCCCATAATAAAAGTCATATGAATTTCTTAAACTTACAACGTAAATAAAATCTTTTTTTATAAGGCCAATAAGAATTAAAAAAGAAAAAATTAAATCTGCACCTTTTAACTGACTTTGGATCGCATCAAAATTTTGACCTTTTAAGTATTTTGGTATCGCAAATATAGACTTTAACGCACCAACAAGTGGAGAATTAGCATCTGTTATTTGAGTCACTTCCCTACCATTCCAAAAATTCTTTTGAACATTATTATGGTTCCACAAAAGGGCGACCTTACCTTGAACAAACTTTCGGTCGACCATTCTACGGATTGATGCTTCAGCACCACCAACTCCATTTGAATTTAATAAATAAAGAACTTTCATACATTCCTTAAAATGAATTAGTTAAACTTTGCAAAAAAGTTTTTTAATGAAAAGACTAAACTTCCTAAAAAGGAATGTTTAAGAAAAAAATAAACAGCTCTTTTCGATTGTGAACTAGACAAAAGAGCAACCACTAACCAAAGGGGGATTTTTTGCCCTCTATTCACAAGATCATTGAGCAACCAGAATGTTACTTTGTCTTTAAGATACTCAGCATGTTTACTTAAAAACTGTATAGCACCTGTTGCAGTTTTAGTGCCCGTTGTAATTCTTTCTCTACTTGGATCTACATTTACTTTATATAGTTTCTTTCCCAGTTTTAAAAAAGGCTTATTTTGAGCCAAAACAACGCGAAACCAACAGTCATAGTCCTGCCATGCAACCATTTTTTCATCAAAAGTATTATTTTTTAAAGTATCTAGTTTTGTAAACACTTGGTTTCCAACGTAATTTTTTTCAACGAGATCAAAGTGGGTATACTCAGTTTTGTTTAAATCAAACCTGTTTGAGTGGACCCCAAAGATAGAATAATCAGCACAAAGTAATGCATATCTATCATTCCAAGCCGCCAGATAACTTTGAATGCAATCGGGTTCCATTATGTCATCATCGTCTAGCCCAGTTATAAAGTCCCCTGAGGCCATATCAATAGCACGATTCCTTGCATTACATGCCCCTTTAGGTTGCTCATTAACTAAGAATTTCAACCTATAATCTTTATTTGCAATGTCTTGTAAAAGAGAAATAGAGTCTTCACACTTTCCATCTAAGGCAACTATCACTTCAATATTAGTATGCGTTTGAGTAAGAACCGAATTAAGTGATCTATTAAGGTCACTAGGACGATAGTGGGAAGGAATATATACACTTACTAATTGTTCTTGATTAGACACGTTTTTCACCTAAGTTATATACAAATGGAACTACTAAAAAAAGTATCCAGTATGGGTACACCCACATTTCATTAGAAATTGAGAGAAAACAAAATATTATTATTAGGTATCTATTAGCTCTTTTTTTTGTATTAAATAACATATATGTAAAACCAGAAATAATAACCGTAAATAGCACTACCCCATGGTCTACTAATATAGCTAACCATCCATTATGAGGTTGTACGTAACGCATACTTAACTCGAGTAAGCTCCTTACCCCTGTTATCCCATACCCTAATACCGGTCTTTCGTAAAACCCATCTAGAGCTAATCGCCACATAACTAATCGCTGAGAAAATGTTGACAATTGTTCAAAAAGAGAAAAAGCAATTACAGCGCCGAAAAAAATGAAAGCAATGAAACCTATGTTAAAAATTACTTTAATTTTTAATTTAATAAACATTAACCTAACTAATAGGAAGGCACTGATTAATAAAACAGTCTTTGAGCCTGAGGCAAAAAGTGTGAGCAAACATACAAGTAGTAGAGCTCTGTTAATAATAGTTTTTTTTATATTAACAATAATATAAATGCTAAAAACCATTAGTAGTGAAGTATAGTTTGGATCATGTGCATAACCTGATGGCCTTACACCTAGTAAAGATAGTTTATCCTCAAATGCTTCACCGGAAGACCCTATCGATACAAACGGTAAATTGCCAGTTATAACTTGGTATAAGCAAGAAAGAGACAAAAAAAAGCTAGATAAAAGCACTGAATTTATTAATATTTTATCATTTAAATATTTTTTATTTAGCAAAAAATAAATAGCTATTAAAAAATTATATACATACAAAATAATTACATTTTTATATACGGTGGTATTCTTATCAAGAGCAGATAATTGCCAAGCGATTTGATCTTGAATCACTATTAATGCAAGCAATGATGTTAATAAAATAGCGCGAGTAGGTACTATCCAATCACCTAATTTTACTTTTACTAACACCGCAAGTATCAAGCTCGAAATAAAAAACGGGAAAACTAAAAACCGAATATCAAAACCAAGCGAAAATGTTCGGTTATAAATCGAGAAAATTAAAATACTTATAAATATTGCGCTTAGTGATCTATTTAAGCCAAATTTATTTTTTTTAACGGCTTCATGAAGCTGCATTTATTGATTTAACCTTTTACTCTGCTACCGGCCCATACCAAAAATTACAGTTTTAATTGTAAGCATAAGAATTTTTAAATCTAATATTGTAGAATGGTGTTTTATATAGTGAATGTCGTATTTATGCTTCCAGATAGCGTCTTCTACCGATGCGCCATATGGGTAACTAACCTGCGCTAAGCCAGTAACTCCAGGCTTTACTGCATGACGGAAACGGTAATATGGAATTTCTTTTTCAAGGTCTTTAATAAAAATTTCTCGCTCAGGTCTTGGACCAACTATTGACATACTCCCCTGAAGAACATTTATTAATTGAGGGATTTCATCTATACGTGTTTTACGTATAAAGTTACCTACCTTCGTTATCCTTGCATCATTTTTGCTGGCCCATTGAGCACCATTTTTTTCTGCATCGCTCCTCATAGATCTAAATTTATAAACTTTAAACTCTTTATTGTACTGACCTGTTCTTTTTTGTTTATATAAAATAGGCCCAGGGCTTTCTAGTTTAATCAGCAATGCTGCGATTAAAGAGAGTGGTAAAGTAACAACAAGTAAAAATATAGAACTTACTATATCTAAGACTCTCTTTGTTATTTGAGTTCTTTTATTCGATAAAATTGAAAATGCTTTTTGGTGTAGGAAGTAACTACTGTGCAACAAACGAACTTCTGTATATCTTAACCTAGCATCAAGGTAACTAACTAAAGGTTCTACCCATGCACCACTTTCAGTTGCCTTAACTAGAAAGTCGCGTTGCTTATCTGTTAACTGAGCACTTCTATAATGACATATAACTTTTTCAGTAAAATCGACTATTGAGAAGTCATTAATTACAAGCTCAAATGAATGAGTATTAATAATTTCTTCAATATTAGAAACACATTCAGCCGGACAAAATACATATATTTTATTTTGCTTTAATGCTTCTCTTTTTGATTTAAAACTTTTAGTAAACAATTAAAATTCCAATTAATCTAATATGCTAATAAATTCTCGGAAGTTAACTTAAAGACTTAACGGTAGCCTTTAAAATAACTAATTCCTTTAGTTCAGCTAAGCCTAATGTATACAGCTTAAGCTCGACTATCCTGTTTTATAAAATATCTTATCAATACATAAACACTACTAATAAGCAGACCCAATATAAAACCTAAAATACAAATAACGGCCCTGTTAGGTTTGAATTTTTTTTCCGGAACTATTGCTGGATCAATTGTTTTGAAAACATACTCATCACGTACGCTAGCGAACATAATAGTTTTAGTTTGTTCTTCAACTAACTTGTACAATACCGAGCGAATATCAGCAATCTTAGTTTCTTGTATTTGTTTAATTAAAAAGTCAGTACTTTTATTAGCTTCTAGTACGTCACGCTCTTTCATGGTTTGATTAATATCCTGTATTATCCAATTAACCCAGCGCTGTGCTACAAAAGGTGACACGTGCTCAATAGATATTACTACCATGCCGTTTTCTTTATTTACATTAACATTTAGAACCTTACTAAACTCTTTATAAGCTTCCTGCATTGAAGGCTCTGCTTTTAATGGCGGAGTAACTTTACGGACCCATTTATTCTCATTACTTAAGTAAAGTTCTTGGTTATAAACGACCCCATTATTTTCCTGATTCCACCCTTCAGCAGCCATAAGATCTGGTAAAATATTATACTTTTGGATAAAGTTATTAGTAAATTTTCGTGACTTTAGCACCTGTATAGCCATTTGGGTTTTATCAATACCGCCACTATTTAAGCTAACGCCAGCTAAGCTCGCTAAACCTCCAAATTGCCCAGCCAAGGCTCCTAACCCACCTTTCTGATCTTCTTCTGCAGGTGCCAAAAGTACCTCTGACTTATATATATTTGGCTGCTTTATTGCGTACAAAGTAAATGCTACTGAGAATATGATTGTTATTGTAATAATAACCCATTTACCTTGCCAAATAGCACTGAGTATTTCTCGAAGGCTTATTTCGTCATCTGCAACTTCGTGGGCAACTCTAGGCTCATTTACTGTTTTTGTATTGTTTAGGTTATTTTCCATCGAAATCCCATTAATTAAGCTATCAGCTATCAGCTATCAGCTATCAGCTACAAAAATTTGTACAACATGAATTATCATATCAGGTTATTTTTTAGGGTCATGAGTATTAGCCGCTCCTCATAACAAGTAACACCTGATATCCCGTCTAAAGGTTTATTTTGAACTTAGTACTATACCGAAGCGCTAGGAAGAGAACGTTTTACAAATAAAGCCATTCTCTTCCTGACGCCTCTATAAATATTAGATACCGCTTATAGCAGCTACCGCTACACCTAATTGATACATAATCTGTGTTGCAGTACTCCACAATGTTAGCTTATCCATATGGCTTGCATCCATTGGTATTACTATTGTATCGCCAGGCTCTAACTGCTCTGCATTATTAGCTGCAAACCAGCCACCTGTATTGGGAATTTTTACAGAGCCATTAGCTTTAATTATGTAAATACTATCCTCATCAGCGCGATCTTTAAGACCGCCGCTTAAATCGATATATTCATCAACACTTATACCGGCTTTATATAGGTGTGATGTTGAGTAATTAACTTCACCGATTACGCTGATTGAATCACGCTTGCTGGGTACATATAAAACATCGCCGTCTTGCAGGACTAAATTTTGCTTGTTTTCAACTATGAGTGGTAAGTCGATAACCAAACGCCCTACCGCTTCTACACTTGCTAAATCATTTAATAGCTTATTCATTTCATCATACGAAAGTGAATTACTACTTACTGAGTTTTGGAAGCTTTTTGAGGCTATGTCGCGGCGTAGCTCAGTTGATAAGCGGGCTAGTTGTTGCTGCTCTTGCTCTTTTATAGACGCACGAGTAAATATTGCTGCTTTTTGCTCTGCAAACTCAGAGAAGCCACCAGCGCGTTCAAGTAACTCTGTCAGTGTTTCGCCGCGGCGTATTGTGTAGGTACCAGGGAATCTAAGCTCACCTTTAAGTTCTACTTTTACGTTTTCTTGCCAATTGGGTATAGCGAATACGTTAATACTGTCTTTACTTTGTAGTGTAATATTACTTTGTGAATCACCAAGCATCGCGCTTGCTAGGTCTAAACGTAAGTGTTCTATTTTAGAGGCGTCGCTCGCTACAATACGTGTAATTTCGGCTTGTTTTACGTAAGCAGATTCTAGTAAGCCACCTGCAGCGGTGACCAAATCGCGTACTTCACCGCCCACCATTAGCGGGTAAACACCCGGGAATGTAACATTGCCGCTAATTTCTACTAGCTGAATAGCCTGTTCGACAGAAGCCTGTTGCTTAAATTTAGCAATAAGTGGCGCGAGTAAATTATGGCGGCTAAATAAAGCATAATCTTCTGGTTTTAATTCAAGTTCAGCTTCTTCTTTAGCTTTGCGCTTTGACATTTCAGCGAGTGTAAGGGCTTTATTTTCTTCAAAAATAAATTCCTCTTCTTCTTGATTTATACCAATATATTTTTCAAACTCTTTTTGCTGGTATGTATGCCACTGCTCAGCTTTTAGCTGCTGTTCTTGCTGCTCTTGGCTTAGAGCCATATTAGCAAGTGCCGATTTTTCAGCTTCTTTTTCTTCAAAGCGGCTGAATACAATAATTTTATCGTTTGCTTTTAACGTTAAGTTATTTTCTGGGTTTTTAATTATGGCTTGTGCTACATCAAACTGATGCGCTTCTATATCACCATTTATATTAATTTCGCGAATTACTAAGCCATAGCTTAAATCTGCTTGTGGAAGCAGGTCACCACGTACTGATTTTAAAACATCTGAAATACGCTTACCTTGATACCACTGATAATTACCTGGGCGCGCTACAGCACCAATTAGGCTTATAGAATTTTGATATTGTGAGCTTACAGAGTTAAAGTGTACGCGGTCGCCATCTTGCGGAATGTAGTTAATTTGTGGCTTAGTGAAATCTATTGACAGTACTTCTTTGCGATCAAAGTTGAAACGCTCTACCACAACATTTTTAGCATACGCACCTGCTTTTAAACCCCCTGCCATTGAGAGTAATTGATTGGCCGTCTCGCCTTTTTTAAGTTCAAATATTGCTGGGCGTTTAACTAAGCCATCTACAGTAACTTGTGCCCCTACAGGTGGCACAAAAACAACATCACCAGGCTTTAATACTATATCGTTACTGCTATCACCATTGATTAGTAAATCGTAAAGGTCGAAATTAGCTACTGTTTTACCAGCGCGCTTTACTTGTATATTACGCAGTGACGCAATTTCAGACACACCACCACTTACAAACAAAGCATGTGATACGGTTGTTAAAGACGACACGCTGTAGCTACCTGGTTTGTAGGCTTCACCTAGTACAAGAATACGCATGCTACGTAGTTGACCAAGTGATACAAAGGCTTTCACCCCTATCACTTCTTGTTCAACTTTTACTTTTATGAGTTCTTTTATTTCGGCAAACGTTAAGCCTGCTACCTCTACAGGGCTTAAATCGGGAATGCTAATGCGCCCTTCGCGGTCAACTGTTACATCAAAGCTGTCACTTTCTTTTCCATAAAAGTTAATTTTTAGTTGATCGCCTGGGCCTACTATATAAGTGTCCGGTACGGCAGCATTTTCGCTTGGCATAAACGTTGTAGGTTCACCAGCAAAAAGCTCGTAGCCATAAGGTTTTAATTCTTCTGTTTTGGGCTTAAAGCGCTCTTCGTCGGTTAAGTCTTCTTGTTCTTTTTCTTCGCGTTCACCGATAGTTGACTGCTGCTCGTTTGAGTTTTCATCATTTAATTGGTTAGCACCGGTGATGGTAGAAATATCAACACCGTATTGCTTAGCTAGGGCTTCTTGCTGAGCTTTTGGCAATTTTTTAAATTGCTCGATTTGCGAGGCTGTTGGCGTAAAAGCCATGGTACTAAAACTACAAAGTAGAATAAAAGCACTAAAAAATTGTATAAAAACTTTCACGAGTAGGTATATCCCTAGGTCTACAACCAAAATTGGTGGCTATAATACATTAAATCTAAACAAATAAAAAAGGGACTTTCGTCCCTTTTGTCACTTAACTGTCATTAAATACATTTGTTTGGTTAAAAACTATATACTAACGTTAATGACGTCTCTGTATCTGTACTTTCTTCGTCATCAGCAACATCTGAGTTGTTGGTAACATTAAAAGCGACTTTCATTTGTAGCGAGCCATTTATTTTAGTTAGCAGCGCCGTCTCAGAACGCGTTTTGGTGTTTGAATCACCGTACTCAACCGATACAAGTTGAGTAAAACGTGCGTTGTCTGAAATTTGCCAGTTATAGTCTAACTTACCTAAAGCAATTACTTCACTGTCGCTTTCACCCGCAAGTAGGTTACCATCGTCGTCAACTTGGGTGCTGTCATCTGAGTATTCAAAAAATTTGTAACCCGGACCAAACTCAGCACTTAACCACATATCTGGCTGGTCGATTAAACGTAAGCCGTAACCTGCAGAAATTACAGATTCAGTTCTATACGCGCCAAAATAATCTGAAACGTGTGAACCATAAATGAATAAATGAGAGTTTTCTTCATTTAACTTGTAATTACCTTGAGCAGACGCTGAGTACTTTTCGTTGGTGCGTTGCTTTTCTTTATCACCGTTGTCATCTTCAACTTCATCTTCTTTATAGATGCCGTCGATTTTGTACTCGTTGTTCCAGTTTTCTAGGTGATGTAATACCTTTAAACCGCCTTTTAACGTTGTAGTTTCAGTGTTACCGCTCGTGACGATAGCACCAAGCTCACTTGTTACTTCCCACGTTTTTTTCTCAGCGTCTTCTGCGAATGCGTTAGTTGCAGCAGAGGCTGCAACTAAAAGTGTTAAAAGCTTTAATTTCATTAAAAATAACCTATTTAGTACTTAGAATTAGTCTTGCTTGTGTAAATGTACATCCATTTGCGGATATGGAATTGCAATATCTGCATCATCTAATGCAATTTTAATGTTCTCTAATAATGACCAGTAAGTAGGCCAGTAATCACCTGAGTTTACCCAAGGACGGACAATAAAGTTGACGCTTGAGTCTGCCAGTTCAGAAACTGCAACAGTGTAAGCAGGATCTTTAAGTAAACGAGACTCTGCGTCAAGTACTGACTGTAATACTTCTTTTGTTTTTCGTAAGTCGGCTTCGTAACTTACACCAATAACTAAATCGATACGGCGGGTAGACTCACGAGAGAAGTTAGTAATAGCGCCCGACATAATTTGTGAGTTTGGTACGATTATGACTTTGTTATCTGGAGTACGTAGTTCTGTAGAGAATATTTCGATTTTTTTAACTGTGCCCATTTTACCGCCGGCTTCAACAAACTCACCAGATTTAAATGGACGAAGCAATATAATAAGTACGCCTGATGCAAAGTTAGACAGCGAACCTTGAAGCGCTAAACCAACAGCTAAACCAGCAGCACCTAAAATAGCAATGAACGACGTAGTTTCGATGCCTATTTGCGAAAGCGCCATTAAAATAGTCGCAGCAAATACAATAGCGTAAACTATACTCGATACAAACGAGCCTACCGCTTTATCTACTTTCTTTTTATCGAACGCTTTTTCTGTTAAGCCAGCACAAAACTTAGCAATGCGGCTACCAAGTAAAAAGATAACTAACGCTATAACAGCTTGAATGCCGTAGTGTAAAATTAAACCTGAGTTTTCGTTTAGCCAGGTAAGTATTGAATCCATAGTAACTCCAAATAGTTTTTATTAAGCAATTTCCCGCACGTAATTATACATTAATTTACATTTTATTCTCATTAAATAGTAAATTATAATTAGCAAGTTATTGTTTTAGTGCTTTTTTAAGCCACTTTCAGCCCGCGCATAGAGTACATACTCTTTATGAACCTTTACTGATAACGAAGTAAATTTATGAAATATTGATTTTTTTTGATTTTTTTTAGTTTTAGGCTTCACAACATTTATTATTTTATGTATTATGCGCGCCACACCAAACGAGGTGTGTAGTGGCGGTTGTAGCTCAGTTGGTAGAGCCCCGGATTGTGATTCCGGTTGTCGCGGGTTCAAGCCCCGTCAATCGCCCCAATTTTCTCCTTTTGTTCCTGATTTATCTCTCATTAGTTTTTCAGTTTAAACTTACTTACCCATCCTGCTTTACCGAGTATTTCACTTTATCAAATACTAACTTAGCTTCTGTTTACAATCGCACAATAATGCACCAATATACTTTACATATAAACAGAAAGTGCTACCTTATTAAGGTTTAATAGCATTTAGTATTAGCAAACCACCACTTCTTCTTGGGATATTCTAACGAGCATGATCAAACACGCTATTTTTACTTTATTACTTGGTTACCTTTCTTTTGTAAGTTTGAATGCAAAAGCTCAAAATAATATTTCCTATGTAAAGCTACTTGGTGAACTTAAATATTTAATTTCGCAAAAGCAATTTGACGAAGCATACAAAATTAGTCAAAAGCACTATATATATTTGGGCGAGCCTGATTTTGACTACTTGCTTGGGGTTTCGGCGCTAAATTCTAATCTTTCGGCCCCTGCAGTATTTGCATTTGAGCGAGTCATTGAGGCAAAACCACAGTGGTATGAAGCACGTTTATATTTAGTAAAATCTTATATTGCAGCCAATAATTTACCTGCGGCTAACGCTCAAGCAACGCTAATAATTAATACAGCCACTTCACCTGAAGCTGTGAAAAAAGCGGCTCGTTCTTTATTAGAAGCATCGCAGCGTAAGCAGCGCTTAACTGAGCGTACTTATGATCAAAGCATTGAGATTGCATATGGTGTAGATGGTAACGTGAATGCAGGCACTTCTGAGGATACAATTTTAATCCCTAACTTGGGCGAATTTTTACTATCGCCAAAAAGCAAAAGCAGCGACGATAATTATATAAAGCTAAATTATAAAGGCCGTTACTTTTACCCTATAGATCAACATAGCGCTTTTGCTTTAGGTGTAAACACCGATTGGTACAAATTTAATGAGCTATCTGAATATGACCGCGTTAATACCAATGTATCAGGTCGATACCAACAGGCGTTAAATAATAACACCCTTTGGTATTTGCAAGTCGGTATTACACCTTTATTACTAGATGGTGAGCTATACAGAACTGAAACATCACTAACAAGTGGCGCTAGTTACCAATTCAATAAACAATTAAGTGTATTTGGCGCATTATCAGTTGGCCTTATGAATAATACATTTGATGATAAGTTAGATAACACTTTTTATACTCTTAATGTAGGTGCAAGTTACCTGTCTAAAAAGTGGTATCAAAGTGTAAGCGCAAACTTTAAAAATGAAAGCGCTAACATTGATGAAGGTGAATTCAATGCAAGGCACATTAGTGGGGTTTACTATCAAATAAACGCATTACTTAGCCAACATTGGCAAATCTCTGCGCAAACAGGGTATCAATGGATTGAATATCAGGATAAACACCCGCTATTCCTTCAAGAGCGAAGTGATAATTTATTGATACTTTCGAGCTCATTACGCTACTCAGTTAATAAAAGTTTAGCGTTGCAATTAGCATTGAACTACCAAGACAAAACCAGTGATATTTCGTTGTTCGAATACGATCGCTTTGATACCAATTTAAGCGCAAGTTACTCATTCTAATTAAGGTACTTATGAAACATTTAATTCCGGTATTATCCACCTTACTTTGCGTGAGTTTTTTTTCTCAAGCAAGCACCACAGTGGCAGGAAAAACTATTTTAGCCCGAGGCGCTGTACTGGCTACAGATGCCGAATCCGCCCAACAGCGAACCCTAAAGCGACGCGATACGGTATATGATGTTGATAAAATAACAACGGGTGAAAAAAGCAAAGCACAATTTTCAATGTCTGATGGCGGCTTAATTGCATTAAAAGAAAACTCTGAGCTTAATATTGCTAACTATGAATTTAATACAACGACTCAGCAAGGCTCTGCCTCTATTGAGCTAATAAAAGGCGGGCTGCGTTCTATTTCGGGTGTTATTAAAAAAAATGGTGGCGCGTATAGCGTAAAAACACCGGTTGGATCAATTGGTATTCGAGGTACTCATTTTGAGCTACAGCTTGTAGATGGTGACATGTATGTAGCTGTTTGGGATGGCGCAATAGATTTAACACTGGAAGATCAAAGCATTGTATCTCTTGGTAGTAATGAGCCTTTTTCTTTTGCACAGGTCACTTCATTAGGGCGTGTTATTAAAACAACACAGGCACCTGCTGTTTTTACACAAACCATAGCGAGCATAAGTGATGACACAAATACTATTAGTGGTGACACAAGTGCTGAGCAACCCACAGAGCAGCAATCAATAGTACAAAACAATACTTCAGAAAAAACTATAGATGCCGATATATCAGTAACTGATGTTTATGCTCAGCAGCAATTTCAGGCGGTAAATGATGCAACTTTAATTGATCGAATCGCGCAGCGCCAAGGTGTTTTTAATTATCAAGCAACCAGTTTTGATGTGTCGTCGAGCCTTGGCGAGGTAAGTGACTTTTCTATGTCTATGTCAGTCGATTTTGATAACGGCACAGTACCCGATGGTGAAATCAGCTTTAATGATGCAGGGGGAAATTGGTACGCAGCTTACAGCGGCTTAATCGATTTAACCAAGCTGGATTTAGCCGTTACATTCGCTTCTCACAATAACAATAAAGCAACAGGCCAAATTGATGCTGTGTTTTTGAATGACATAGATACGATCACAGGTGATTTTAGCCTTAGTGAAATAAACAACCCTGCTGTAAACGCTGGCGGCGATTTTAGACTAGAACCTTAGGTAACCTGGACTTTAGGTAACAATTTTCTTTACTAGTATTCAGTTTAAGTAATTTGAATACAAAGCTATTTATTGGAGTATGTAGAATGACAGCAAAGAACCTTTTTTTGCTCGGTTTAATGGTTTTTTTGCTTAGTGCGTGTGGGGGCTCAGATGAAACAGCGCAACAAAACTCAGAGCAGCTACCTGTAGAACAAGTTACACCCACCCCTTCTGCTACACCCATAAATCTTACTGGTATAGCCGGTAACTCTGTTGTTACTAAAACACAGGTGTCAGGTGCTGTGGCCTCTAGCAGAGGGGTTGTAGGCACAACGGTTGCCAACTCTCAAGCTACGATAACTCTTTCACAAGTTAATGAAGTTATACAAGGCAATATCACTTTTTTACTTAGCGTGTCTGACCCCGATGGCATTAGCGCAGTAAATTTAGTACTCCCGAGTGTAAATAAAAGCCTAGCACTTTGTACACAAGCGTGTGGAACAGCTTTTGAGCAGTCAGTTATAGGGTTAAGCCCTTACTTTTATGGCGTTGAGCCTGGTGACCTACGCTTAGAGATATGGATTACCGATAACCTTAACAACCAGGTACTTGCAGACGCAGTGACGACTAATTGGCAACCCTACCAAATAGAAGGCATATCGGCACAGCGAGATGGTCAATCGATTAATTTATCTTGGCAAGCTAACGATAACTTAAACCGTTACAATATTTACTTAGCTACCGAGGCAGGTGTAACTACAAGTAATGTAAACACACTTGAGAATGGGCAACAATTTTTAAGCATATCTGGAACAAGCTTTAATGTAGATGATCTGCTAGCAGATAAAAGCTACCAAGTTTTAATCACCGGTGTAGATGGCAGTGGTGAAAGCGGCTTTGCAGAAAAAATTAACTTAGCACCGCAAGGTGGAGAGCTAAACTTTGCACCAAATGCCGTTAACGATCAATTTTTAGTGAATGAAGATCAAAGCTTGCAAGGTAACGTACTAATTAATGACACTGATGAGTACCAAGGGACTCTTTACATAAATACAAACCCTTTGGTTAACCCTCAACATGGCAGTGTTTCCCTTAGCGAAAGTGGTGATTTTACTTATACCCCACGGACCAACTTTAATGGCAACGATGCGTTTAGCTACCAAGTAATTAATGAGCTTGGGATGATAGATACCGGCATTGTAGAAATAACGATTAATGCTGTAAATGATGCGCCCATAGCCCTTGATAACACGTACAACATTAGTGATGACGGAACGTTATTAATTGCTGCGCCCGGTTTATTAAGCAACGACAGCGATATAGACCAAGATCAACTCACTCTAGATACAACACCGGTTAGTCTTCCGAGTAAAGGCGCTCTTACACTCGCTTCAGATGGTAGTTTTGAGTATATAGGTAGCGCCAATATGCAAGGCGCGGATAGTTTTCAGTACCGCATTGTTGACCCTCAAGGCGCAGAGGCAATTGCCAGTGTTACTATTAATGCACAGGATCAAAATAGCCCGCCTACAGCTGTAAACGACAATTACAGTTTAGATGAAGATACCACACTTGTAGTTGATACAAGCCAGGGGTTACTTGCCAACGACACAGACCCTAATAATGATACTTTTATTATTGATGATACATACAGTGTAACGCCCGCCCACGGACAATTACAATTAGCTACAGACGGTAGCTTTTCGTACATACCTGATGCAAACTACTACGGTATTGATGAATTTAAATACCAAGTAATCGACACGTTAGGTGCTACTGCCACGGCTACCGCAACACTCACTATAAATAGCACACCAGATAACCCTAATGCCCAAAAAGATGAGTACCAGTTTCAGTACAACCAAACACTGGTAGTTTCAGCTGAGAATGGCTTACTTAAAAACGATGTAAACATAGAACCTGGTAATCTCACTGTTAATACAACGCCTGTAGTTAACGTACAAAGTGGTATTTTAACCCTCAACGTTGATGGTTCATTTTCTTATCAACCTAATTCTGAAGCTTTAGATGTTGATAGTTTCACCTATTCTGTTTCCAATGAACAAGGATTAACTGCAACAGCGCAGGTTGTATTAAATAAAACGGGTTCTAATTCGCCTGCTGAAGCGAATGATGATTTATACACTTTACTAGAAGACAGCCCAGCCACATTACTAAACGTATTAGAAAACGATACCGATGCAAACGGCGATACCCTCACTCTTACCGATGTTACAAATACAATAGGTACCGCCCGTATTGTAAATAATAGAATTGAGTATACACCCGAGCCTGATTACTTTGGTGAAGCAATACTAAACTATTCTATTTCTGATGGTTTTAGCGATAGCACGCCAGTGCAAAGCAACGCTACAGTAACGATCGCTATTACACCCGTTAATGACGCGCCTACAGCAATGGCAGATAGCGCTGCGATGCAAGAAGATGCGCCGCCAATTTTGGTTGATGTGCTTACCAATGATAGCGATGTAGACGGTGATAATTTAACAATAACAAGCGTTAGTACCGAATTTGGCTCAGCGAGCATTGTAGATAATAAAATTCAATACAGTGCTGGGCCTAACGCTAACGGTGTTGCTATTGTGACGTATAGTGTTTCTGATAATAACGCAGGAGAAGCTAGCGCTGCTTTAGAAATAAC
The DNA here is from genome assembly GCF_005886915.1 of Pseudoalteromonas sp. S3776. Taxonomy (NCBI): domain Bacteria; kingdom Pseudomonadati; phylum Pseudomonadota; class Gammaproteobacteria; order Alteromonadales; family Pseudoalteromonadaceae; genus Pseudoalteromonas; species Pseudoalteromonas sp. S3776. The sequence continues at coordinate 25,758 of NZ_PNCU01000023.1, forward strand.
CATTTCACCCGTTAATGATGCACCAATAGTAAATGCCGATAGCGTTACCATTACCGAAGATGCTTCTGCCACTTTGATAGATGTATTGAGTAACGATACTGACATAGATGGCGATACTCTAACGCTTTCTACTGCGAGTAGTGATAGCGGTAGTGTTTCAATTGTAAATTCGCAAATTCAATACATACCTGATGAAAACGATAATGGCACTGCAACAGTAAACTATACAATAACTGACGGTTCGCAAAGTGCTTCTGGGATACTCACAATAACGATTACCCCAGTTAATGATGCCCCCGTAGCAAACGCTGATACCGCAACTATTTTAGAAGATGCTGCGCCAACAAGTATTAATGTTGTTGGCAACGACACCGATGTAGACAACGATCCACTTGCTATTAGTACAGCAAGCACGAGTTCGGGAGCAGTTTCAGTATCTGGCAGTAACCTGCTTTACACACCCGAGGCAAATTTTAATGGTCAAACTGTTGTAAGTTATACGCTAACCGATGGCACAACGACTACCGAAGGCGTGCTAACAATAACTGTCAAGGCAGTTAACGATGCCCCTATTGCTAACCCCGACTCAGCGACTATTTTAGAAGATGCCGCCGCAACAAGTATAAATGTATTGAGTAATGATACAGATATAGAAAACGATACGCTTTCTATTAGTGCGCTAACGACCACATCAGGTGCAGTTACAAGCGCAGGTAGTGATGTGATATACACGCCAGAGGCTAATTTTAATGGACAAGCCACAGTAAACTACACCCTAAGCGATGGCACCGATACAGCTAATGGTGTGCTCACTATAACCGTAACACCAGTTAACGATGCCCCAGTAGCCAATCCCGACACGGCTACTATTTTAGAAGATGCTGTAACAACAAATATTGATGTATTAAATAATGATACAGATGTAGAAAACGACTCGCTTTCTATTAGCAGCGCAAGCGCAAGTACAGGGAGTGTTACTGTGGCCGGTAGCAATCTTGCTTTTACCCCTGAGGCCGACTTTAACGGCCAAGCAGTTATAAATTATTCCCTAACTGATGGCACCGATACCGCTAGTGGCGTATTAACTATTACGGTTACGCCCGTGAACGATGCGCCGGTGGCAAATCCCGACACGGCCACTATTTTAGAAGATGCCGCTGCAACAAGCATCAATGTATTGAGTAACGATACTGATATAGAAAACGATACACTTTCTATTAGTGCCGTCACTACTACATCAGGCACAGTAACAAGCACGGGTAGTGATGTGATTTACACGCCAGAGGCCAATTTTAATGGTCAAGCCACAGTAAATTACACCCTAAGTGATGGCACCGATACCGCTAATGGCGTACTTACTATAACCGTAACACCAATCAACGATACGCCAGTGGCAAATCCTGATACAGCCACTATTTTAGAAGATGCCGCAGCAACAAATATTAACGTACTCGCTAACGATACTGATGTTGAAAACGATACGCTTTCTATCAGCGCTGTCAGTGCAACATCGGGAAGCGTTACAAGCTCAGGTACTGATGTAATTTATACACCAGCGGCTAATTTTAATGGTCAAGCAACTGTAAGTTACACGCTAAGTGATGGCACCGACACAGCAGCTGGTCAGTTAACAATAACGATCACCCCAGTGAACGATGCCCCGGTAGCTAACGCTGACGCAGCAACGATTTTGGAAGATGCAGCAGCAACTAATATAAACGTGATCGCTAACGACACAGATATAGAAAACGATACACTGTCAATCAGTGGTGCCACTACTGATACAGGGTCGGTTATGGTGTCTGGAAGCAACGTTGTTTACACACCGAGTGAAGACTTTAATGGTCAGGCTATTGTAAATTACACCTTATCTGATGGCACAGACACAGCACCTGGCGTAGTAACAATAACAGTATCACCAGCAAACGATACTCCTGTAGCTAATGCAGATTCAGCTACTATTTTAGAAGATGCTGCTGCAACAAGTATTGATGTGCTTAGTAATGACACCGATGTAGAGGGAAACACCCTCTCTATTAGTGCTGCAAATGCAAGCAGTGGTTCGGTTTCAAGTTCAGGTAATAATGTAATTTATACGCCAGCTGCCAACTTTAGTGGTCAGGCTACTGTAAATTACACATTAAGTGATGGCACCGATACGGCAACTGGCCAGTTAACAATAACGGTTACGCCAGTAAACGATGCCCCTGTAGCAAACCCCGACACCGCCACTATTTTGGAGGATGCAGCAGCAACCGGTATTAATGTTCTGAGTAACGATACGGATATAGAAAACGATACACTATCGATCAGTTCAGTAAATGCAATTACCGGCTCAGTAACTGTTTCTGGTAGTAACATTGTTTACACACCTGAAGCCGACTTTAATGGCCAAGCTGTCGTTAATTACACCTTAAATGATGGTACAGATACAGCCGACGGCGTGTTAACTATTACCGTAACTCCCGTTAACGATGCCCCAGTTGCCGTATCGGATACTGCCACTATTAATGAAGACGCACCCGAAACAACCATTGATGTTATTAGTAACGACACCGATGCAGATGTAACCGATACTCTTTCAATAACCGCTGTGACAGCTGATATTGGTAGTGCAAGTGTTGAAAGTAACCAAGTTAAATACACACCGGCCTTAAACAGCGAGGGTGTTGCAACGCTTACTTATACGCTAAGTGATGGTGCCGACGATGTGCAAGGTAACTTAACTATTACTATTACACCAATTAACGATGCCCCAGAAGCGCTCAACCAAACGTTCTCTATTGGAGAAAATGCAACTGACGGTGAAGTAGTTGGTTCTATTACAGCCTCTGATATTGAAAGTAACACTCTCAGCTTTAGCTTAAGTGGCGGCGAAACAGCGCTATTTAATATTAACAGTACTAGCGGGGAACTAAGTGCAAATGGTACGAGCCCATTCAATTATGAAACGTCTACACAACATACTGTAAATATTAATATTACTGATGATGGTACTCCAAATGAAACCACGACTATAACAGCTACTGTAAATATTATTGACGAAGAAGACCCATTAATTCCCGTGGAAGATAATACGTTTGGGCGGCCACAAAGTGGGCAAATAGACCTTTCGCGTGTTTTTTCTGACGGTGAATTTAACGACAGTATTGAGCTTAATACCAACCTTTATTTTGTTGGTTACAATAACAACTCAGACGCAGATATTATTGTTGCCTCTTTCACAAATACCGGCGATGTAAACACTGCATTTAATGGCACTGGTTTTAAAACGATTGACCTAGGTGAAGATGAAAAAGGCACGGCTATCATCTCTGGTAATGGTGAGCTATTTATTGGCTACTCAAGCTTTGATGGAACAGTGACCGAAGCGTGTTTATTAAAAATGAGTGCTACAGGCATTATAAGTACTAGCTCTGGTGACGCTAACAGCGGTACTAAATGCACAACACTTGGGAGTGAATCTGTAATAAATGACCTTGAGTTTACCGATAATAAAATACAAGGCGTTGGTTACTCAATCAATGGCTCAGACAAAGACAGTTTATTTCTTAAATTTGATGTATCGACGCTTGCTTACGAATTAGGCAGCCCCGGTATAGTGGATGTAAGTGGTGAAAACCGTGATGATGAATCACACGCTATTAAAAACTTTGGTAACTCTGATTTACTCGTAGTAGGTAGTGCCATAGGCGAAGAAGGTGATTTAGATGCAACCATTAGATACCTTATTCCTGATGGCAATAATAACGGCAGCTTTAACTCAGGCAATGCGCTTATATTAGATTTATCGGACGAAGAAGGTGACGATGAGCTACTTGCCATTGGTGGTATAGACGCGGTTAATTTTACTGCCTATTTAGGGGGATATTTTACTCGCTCATCTGGTGAAAAAGAAGCGGTTATGATTTCAGTTGATCGCTTTGGCGATATCGATGATGACGATATTAATGAAGAAATGTCAATTTACAATATTGATGGGAATTCGGGCTCAGGTAACGGCAGTGCGCGAGTTACTGGTGTAAAGTACGCACCTTTGAGCAATCAAATAATCCTCTCTGGTACTACAGGTATTGAAGCCACTGATGATGCTCACAACGAGCAACTATTTTCGGCGCGAGTTTCTGTACCTGATGGCACACTAGACTCTAGTTACGGCAATTCAGGCATAAATATTATTTCCAATGTTATCAGTCATCAAACTGCTAATGCATCGACTATTGATGAAAATGGCACGCTATGGCTATCCGGCAGGTTTAACGATTCATCTAATGAGCCTTTCATAACGTCAATAACGAGTAATGCAAATTTAAACACCGACTTTTCTATAGATGGCTACACAAGCATAAATGATCTAAGTATTAGCTCGAAAGATCTATCAATGGATGTATTGCAATTACAAACAGGCACGCACGCAGATAAGTACTTAACGGCGTCTGTAACGCAACTTAATACTAACAATAAGCTAGTGCTGACTCGCTATACTAATGCAGGCGTTATTGATACCAGCTTTAGTCTTGATGGTAATAAAGCCCTAGATATTAATGTTGCGTTTAAAACCATTAAAATAAAAGAGCTTAGCGATAGTAGTATTATTATTGCAGGTACACTTATAAACGGTTTAAATGAAGAAGGCTTTATAGCAAAAGTGGACCAAGACGGTTACCTAGATAAAAACTTTGCTGACGAAGGAATTTATACCACTGTAGACATTTTAAATACCGATATTAGCTTTGCTGATGTTGCTGTCGATAGCAGTGGCTATATTGTGGCTGTAGGCACTGCGACTAATGCTTTGAGTGTGACTAATTCGTTTGCAACCATGTTAAAAAGTGATGGTAAATTAGAAAATAGTTTTGGTACAAGCGGTGCCTACTATGGCAACGTAAATGAGTTTTTTGAAACGCTTTATATAGACGCAAATAAAGATATATATATTGCAGGTAAGCAAGTATCTGGCAGTAGCTCGCAATTAACCATGCTAAAAATAGACGATGATGCTAACGAGATACTTACCTATACCGATAGCCGCTCCTTTAGTGATATAAATAACAGAGCAACAAAAATACTCGCCGATAACGCGGCTAACCTCTATTTAATAGCTAATGATGGCACCACGCCAAACCTAGCAGTGATTATTAAGTTACAACCCGATGGTAGCGAAGATTTAAGCTTTGCCACAAGTGGTATAGGGCAATATGAACTCGCTTCAAGTGCTGACACAAAAGTGAACGATGCAGCAATTGACACTAATGGTAATATTATCCTTAGCGGTATTAGTGATTCAAAAGGGTTAATCGCACGCATATTAGCTGATGGCACTATCGATACCTTATTTGGAGAAAATATGCGGGGTTATTACCAAGCAGATCAATGTGATGGTACGCATGAATTTACGTCAATGCTGTTACAAACGAACAATCAAATCATACTTAATAGCACATGCTTTAATAACGGCTCTAATAACGTTAGCTTATCTAAATTTAACTTTTACCCAGATGGAATTAAGCCCTAAATCATGAAAGTTAAATTTTATGGCGTAAGGGGGTCAATGCCATCCCCAGGTGAACATACATATGTATTTGGGGGCAATACTTCATGTGTATATATTGAGCAAAAAAATGGTGATAGCCTTATTTTAGACTCTGGTACGGGTATCGTACAGCTTGGTGAAATGCTTCTTAGGCACGCTTCCCCCATAGCTATACTATTAACTCATAACCACTGGGATCATATTCAAGGCTTTCCATTTTTTAAGCCTATTTACCAAGCCGAACGCGATATAACCATTGTTGTAGGTGATGTTGAAGACGAGCAAAGTAAGCAGGCTGTTTTGATGCAAATGTCAGGCTCGTTTTTTCCTGTTAGTTATCAAGACTTACCTGCAAACATTACCTTAAACACTCAATTCGCTACCCAAGAAAGCTTTACTATAAATAATTTTAACGTATTAACCGCACCGTTAAATCACCCTGGTGGAGGCACTGCGTATTGTGTACATGCTGAAGGTAAAAAAATTGCTTATATAACCGATAACGAGTTATCCCCACCTGGTGTTGTTAAGACCTCCCTTGCCCAGTGGGCTGAGTTTATTAAAGGTGCTGACTTGTTAATTCATGACGCACAATTTACCACCGAAGAGCTTCCACTCAAACATGGCTGGGGGCATAGCACATTTAAGCAAGTAGCTGAATTAGCTGTTGACGCTTGTATAAAAAATTTAGCAATTATAAGTCACGATCCATCAAGAACCGATGACGAGCTGTTAGCAATAGAAACACAACTACAAGCAAATTATGGCGAGCAAATTAATATTGAATGTGCCAGAGAAGGCCGATCATTTGAGTTTACATCAAGTAAGGATTAACTGTTATTTCTCGCCTTTATATCCCTAAAATTTACCGACACCTATTTGTAGGCTTAGTCATTACGCTGCTAATAGCGGCTGTGGAGCTGTTTTCTAGTGGTTCATTAGCCAAACTGCTCAATAGGGTCGAAGGTATCATTTACGACTCTAGGCTATTGCTTACTTTGCCTGATACACCTCGACAGCTTGACGAAACTGTTGTGATTATCGACATAGATGAAAAAACGATGTTAGAACAAGGGCGCTTTCCTTGGAGCCGCTCAAAAATGGCTGATTTAGTAAATAAGCTCACTGAGGCAGGGGTTGTAGTTATCGCATTTGATATCTTTTTTTCTGAGCCAGAAGTGAACCCTGTAAACCAAATTCAATCAAGAGCCCCTGATTTATTGAGTGCATATAAATTGGCGTTAAATGATATTAAACACCGAGTAGACGCTGATGCCACCTTTGCTAAAGCACTTAATAGTAACGATACCGTATTAGGTTTTTTGTTAAACAACGACGCTTACAAACAACGTAACCCTTTACCCAGTTCGAGCGTTGTGTGGCCAAAGAGCGAGCAAAGCAACTCCCAGGTAACCCAATTTTTAGGTGCTACGGTTAATATACCTATATTGCAAAGTAGCGCCACGGGTAACGGGTTTATAAATGCCCATAGTGAAAACGATGGATTTATACGTAAAGCGGCCTTGGTTAATCGAGTAGATGATAAGCTCTACCCCTCTCTTGCGCTTGAGGCTGCGCGTTTATATACCTTAGCAGATAGTATTCAAACGCGTGCAAGCATCCAAGATGATTTGACTTTTTTTGAAGGCATTAAATTTCATGAGCGTTGGATACAAACAGATGAGTACGGGCAAATTTTTATCCCGTATAAAGGCCGCGCTAAAAGCTTTAAGTATTACTCTGCCACAGACGTATTAACTAAAAAAGTTACAGAGCAACAATTAGAGGGCAGCGTAGCGTTTATTGGGACTTCTGCAATTGGTTTAGCTGATTTAAGAGCCACACCTGTGGGTTTACAATACCCAGGGGTAGAAGTACATGCTAATATTTTTGAAGGGCTATTACATCCAGAGATTATACCTACTCAACCTACATGGGCTTTAGGTGCCACATTATTATTAATTACCTTTGTGGGTTGTTGCTTATCGCTTTTAAGTTTTCGTAAAAGTGCGCGCTATATTGTAACACTTTCAGTGGGTATGGCTGGGCTTGTTATATTGCTTAATTTTTATTTGTGGTCAGTACAAAAAATTAGCCTGCCTCTATTTATGCCGCTATTACTTATTTCTATTTTAGCCGCTTACTTTGTTTTTATTGGCTCAATAGCAGAACTTAAGCACAGCCGAAAAATTAAATCGATGTTTAATCAATATGTCCCCCCTGATCATATTGAACAATTAATTCGCCAGCGAAAACAACTTACTCAGCAAAGTATAAAACGAAATATGACCGTGTTATTTGCTGATATACGAAATTTTACTGCGCTATCAGAAGAGATGAGTCCAAACCAATTAAGTGATTATTTAAATCAGTACTTATCGGCAACCACAAAAGTTATTTTTGATAATAACGGCACAATAGACAAATACGTGGGCGATATGATTATGGCTTTTTGGAATGCCCCGCTTGAAGACAGTGAGCATGCAAGGCACAGTGTTGAAGCGGCCTTGGCAATGGTTGCTGGTCTTTCAAGCTTAAATAAAGCATTTAGCGAGCAGCAACTTCCCACTGTGAGTATTGGTGTGGGCATCAGCACTGGTGAGATGAATGTTGGCGATATGGGCTCAGTCTATAGAAAAGCCTATACCGTACTTGGAGATGCAGTAAATTTAGGCTCAAGAGTAGAAAGCTTGACCAAATTTTACGGGGTAGCTATTCTGGTTACTGAAGAAACAATGCTTGCTTGTCCACATATTGCATTTCGCTTAATTGATAAAGTACAAGTAGTAGGTAAAGCAAATGCAACTAAGCTGTATGAGCCTATAAACTTTGTAGCTGAGATAAGCGAAAGCCAGCTATCTGAAATTAAAAATTCGTTCACTGCTATGCAGCACTACAATAATAAAAATTGGCAACTCGCTCTGACACTATTTGAAGAGTTGAGTGAAACGGCCTTATTGAGTGATCACGTTTACCATATTTTTATTAACCGAATTAAAAATACCGATTTGCAAAATTTAGCACAGGATTGGAATGGCGCCTTTATCCACAAAACAAAGTAGTAACAACATGTCTGAGTACATTAAAGATAGAACGAATCTTCATCACTTTATTGATATTAGCATTAGGCTAACAACTGAGAAGGATGCAAGTAAACTTCTTGAAGAAATTTTGCAAGTTGTTATGTCTATTTCTAATTCTGATGCAGGTACTATTTACTCTATTACAGACGATAAACAGCTTAAGTTTGAAACAGTCATAAATAAATCTTTAGGCCTTTATCTAGGCGGAAGCTCAGGGGAGCCCGTTAACTTTCCTAATATAGATCTGTTTATAAACGGCAAAGAAAACGAAACGGCTATAGTCGCTCATGCTGTTAACTCTGGTGAAATTATTAATATTCCAGATGTATATGCGGCACTGCCTTTTGATATGAGCGCTGCGCGAAATATGGATGCGCGTACGGGGTATCGTACACAGTCTATGCTAACAATCCCGCTCAAAGATCATACTGATGATATTATTGGCGTGATTCAGCTGATCAATGTGAAAGATCAACATGACAATATCATCACCTATAGCGATGAGCTCGTCACACTTATACGATCATTCGCTTCTTTAGGTGCCATATCACTGACAAACTCAACCCTTATTAAGGGAATGGAAGAGCTATTTTCTAAATTTGTAGAAACCATTGCGATGGCTATCGACGAAAAGTCACCTCATACCGGCGGGCACTGTAAGCGAGTTCCTGCGCTTACTTTAATGCTTGCTGACGCCGTCCATAATATTGACCGTGGCCCTTTGGCTGACTTTGTAATGAGTGATGCTGACAGACATGAACTAGATATAGCTGGCTGGCTCCATGATTGCGGTAAAATAGCTACCCCTGATCACATAATGGAAAAGTCGACTAAGCTTGAAACTATTTTTGATCGTATTGAACACATTGATGCTAAATTTGAGGTCATTAAACGTGATTTAGAAATAAGTTATCAAAAGCAGATTATCTCTGCGATGAAGCTCAATAGACCCATAGAAGTGCTTCAGTTTGAGCGTCTACTCGATACTGAATTAAAACAGCTTTTTTTAGATCGAGCATTTTTACAAAGAGTCAATGTGGGTGGGGAGTTTTTATCCGATGAAGATGTTGCCAATATAGACCGCATCGCATCACATTACCACTTAACGATTAACGGCAAAGAAACCCCGTTACTGAGCGAAGATGAAGTAGAAAATTTACAAATCCGCAGGGGGACACTAACCCTTGGCGAGCGTGACGTTATGAAACGCCATATGGATGTAACTAAAAATATTTTAGACACCCTGCCATTCCCTAAACATTTGAGTAATGTGTCTGAATATGCACTTGGGCATCATGAAAAGTTGGATGGTACAGGCTATCCGCAAGGATTAACAAAAGAACAAATGTCGGTACCTGCAAGGTTAATGGCTATTGCTGATATATTTGAAGCGCTTTCTGCCGTAGATAGACCTTACAAAAAAGCAAAGCCGGTGAGTGAATGTTTAACAATTTTAGGACGTATGGTTGAAGAAAACCACCTAGATCGGGACATTTTTGCCGTGTTTGTAGAATCTGAAGTATATAAAAATTATATTAAAGAGTATGCGATTGCCGAGCAATTAGACTTTGTTGACTTAGCAAAGCTACCAGGGTATTCACCTATAAAATAAGTCAGCTCCACTTTCTCTAACTATAAAAAATGCCACCTTGCGGTGGCATTTACACACGGGTTATTTCTACAAGTAGAAATTCTTTTTATTTTTGATTACTTTTAAACAAAAATTATGCCGTAAATGTAGCACTAAGGCCTATATCTAGCAATAAAAAGGTAGCCTGTAGTTATAAACCTGTACCAATGCGCAATATAGATCTCTTAATTAAGCGAATCGCTATTAGTAACCTAAACCGTGCTGAATAAACCAATTTTTTATGGTTTAAGTGTCTTAGCGTTTTTTAAACCTTGATACACACGTATTTTTCTTCAAGGTATTCATCAAGCCCTTGATGGCCGCCTTCTCGGCCTAATCCTGATTGCTTAACGCCTCCAAACGGTGCTACAGGGTTAGATATAACCCCTTCATTAACGCCAACCATACCAAACTCTAGCCCTTCGCTAATACGGTAGATTTGCTTGATATTTTGGCTATAAAAATATGCTGCTAAGCCATAAGGAACGTCATTAGCAAGGGCTAGCACCTCGCTTTCCTCATCAAAAGGAATAACAGTTAATACCGGGCCAAATACTTCTTCGTGGTATATATCCATTTCGGTCGTTACGTTAGTCACTATGAGCGGGTTTTGAAAGCTGCCGCCTAAGTCGCTGTTATCCCCTATTAGCTTTGCGCCTTTATCAAGTGCATCTTGCACAAGCTGCTGCACTTTCTCTTTCGCTTTTGGGTAAATTAGCGGGCCAATATCTACCCCATCATCAAACCCATTTGCCACGTTTAACGCGGCTACTTTAGGGGTAATATTATCAAGCACTTCATCTAAAATACTGCGCTGAATAAAAATGCGGTTTGCAGCTACACAAGCTTGGCCACTGTTTCTAAACTTAGCCGCCATAAGGCCTTCAATTGCTTCGTCTATATCGGCATTATCAAAAATAATAAACGGTGCATTACCACCAAGCTCCATAGATGTACGTTTAATTGTATCAGCACATTGCGAAAGCAGCTGTTTACCCACTCCAGTAGAGCCGGTAAAAGTAAACTTACGCACCACTTCTGAGTCTGTCAGCATTTTGCCTACTGTTTTTGCATCTTGCGAAACCAACACATTGAAAGCCCCTTTAACAAACCCTGCCTGGTCGGCAAGATACGCCAATGCTAGTGCGCATAAGGGGGTGTATTCTGAAGGTTTTAACACAAAACTACAGCCTGCAGCGTATGCTGGCGCCACTTTACGCGTTACCATTGCAACCGGAAAATTCCACGGTGTGATACCTGCTACAACGCCTACAGGTTGTTTAAAGCTCGTTAATCTATGTGTATCGTCGGTTGGGGGGATCACATCGCCGTAACTGCGTTTAGCTTCTTCTGCAAACCACTTTATAAACCCAGCGCCATAATCTATTTCACCTAATGATTCTTTAAGCGGCTTACCTTGCTCTTTGGTCATTAGCTCTGCAAGGGTTTGCTTGTGTTTTATTACTAAATCATACCAGCGCATGAGCGTCTCACTTCGCTCAGAGGCGTTGGTTGACTTTAATTTAATGAATGCGCCTTGTGCTGCCTTTATTGCACTATTAACGCCTTGCTCATCTATATCACTTACTTCAACAATACTTTTTTCGGTCGCGGGGTCATCAACGCTAAAACGCTGGCTTGTAGAATAAAAATCACCGTCGATAAACGAATCAGAAAAAACCAAATCAGACATAGAACCTCCAAGTAAAAGCTATCAGCTATCAGCTAT
>NZ_PNCU01000229.1:0-277 GCF_005886915.1 Pseudoalteromonas sp. S3776
TAAAGATGGACAGCGTTTTCATTTCAAACTGGATGAACATGATCTAACACATGCGCTAGGTGGTGAAGGTGATGAACTGCTGGATGCTTCCAGTGTTTCGGGAAGGGGGAGTTCACAAAAAGCGAACGAAGCCGACCATGCTGTTGAACTGTTTGGTGGTAAGGGTCGTGATACTTTACGTGGTAACGATGACGGAACTTTACTTGATGGTGGTGAGGGTAATGACCGTATCGAAGCCGGTAAAGGTCGAAACCTGTTAATCGGGGGGGCTGGTGAA
>NZ_PNCU01000230.1:0-342 GCF_005886915.1 Pseudoalteromonas sp. S3776
CATAATCATCATAAGCCCTTAAATAAATGGAATCTCCTTTTATATCACTGACAGACATTCCCAAGATATCAGTAAAAAAAAGAGTGCTTTCTTCCAATTTAGGTGTAAGTAATTCCACATGGGCCAGATGCGCAATATCCCAGATAACTTCCCTGTTTATCATATCAATTTATATTAGGAGCGTTAATTAATAAAGTAATCACACCTGCTAATGCAACAGGAATAGCAAACGAAATAAAATTGAATGGCAAAGAAGCACTGTTGCTTATCAATAAGCCGCCAATAAAAGGACCCAAAATAGCACCCAATCTTCCAAAACCAATAGCCCAGCCAATGCCTGTA
>NZ_PNCU01000231.1:0-305 GCF_005886915.1 Pseudoalteromonas sp. S3776
ACACCTTCAGTAATCGCTACTGTCTGAACACCGTTGGAGTCATTCTGAATCTGGTCGCCAGTCTGTACTGTACCGATATTACTGAACAGGAAGTTCCCGGTTTGAGCTGAGTTCTGCCCCTTGAGCAACCAGCTGGTACCGTTATGACCGTCCGTGACAATATCGCTGTTACCACTGTGACCGGTGTACGACGTACTGCCTGTAAATGTAATACCGGCTGCCTGGAAGTTGGCATCACTCAGTGAGACTGTCAGTCCATTACTGGTGCCATTGCTGACCGCACCGCCGTTGGTGTTCAGGGCACT
>NZ_PNCU01000232.1:0-330 GCF_005886915.1 Pseudoalteromonas sp. S3776
AATGACTACCAAGGAAAAAGAAAATTTCACTCCCCTGAATTCAAAGCTGAGGCACTGAAGTTGGCTGAGAAAACCAGTGTTCCCTCAGCCGCTAAAGAACTTGGGCTGCAAGAGTCTCAACTTTATACCTGGCGTGCAGCAGCTAATCGGTAAGCGACTGGCCAGCTGCATCTTCCTCTACTGGAAGTAATCCACTACCTTAATAACATCTGGCGAGAGGTTCATAGGCAACAGGTGATTGACGCAAGCCCCTTTTTCTAGTTGCGGCAGATTGGTCAGCACATACAGGAACCAAGCATAAGGCTCCAGCTCATTTGCTTTGGCGGTTTC
>NZ_PNCU01000233.1:0-255 GCF_005886915.1 Pseudoalteromonas sp. S3776
CAGAGCAACTTGATGCATGTAACCAAGCGCTAAAAGAAAAAGGCATCATTTATAAAGATAATTACTTATTCGCATATTGTTCTAGTGAATATAACCATAGCTCGATGTTATTTATCTCGGGGATCCCTGAGTTTTTAACCGATACACAAAAGCACTTAATAAAAATATTTACTCAAAATGTGCAGTTGGCCTATGAAAATGTGCAACTTCAAGCAGAAATTGAAGATACCCAGCAAGAGTTAGGGTATCGGCTGA
>NZ_PNCU01000234.1:0-245 GCF_005886915.1 Pseudoalteromonas sp. S3776
GCATCAAATGCACAGCAGTCGGGTCGCAGACTGCGGCCACTGCCACATTTTTTAAGCCGTACTTGATGACCTCTCGAATCACAGCCATGACATCCTGGGTTCCCCCGGAACCACAATTATCACAATGATCCAGCAGTAAAGTGGTTTTCTTTAACTCCGCTGCTTTTTTCAGCAGTTTATCTCGAGGGTCAGGCCTGTAGATCATTTGCTCTCTGACTTCCCACGCCGCTGTGACTATTTCATCT
>NZ_PNCU01000235.1:0-274 GCF_005886915.1 Pseudoalteromonas sp. S3776
TTCATCATAAATTGTACAGTAAGGTGTGTTCACACCCGGCGTTTGATAAAGGCCAGCAGGTTGACAGGCATCGCGGTTGTTCACTTGACCCGCTTCAATAACGGTTAACGTTTTACTTACCTCCCCAGTAGCACCCTTATCATCAGTTACCGTTAACGTAAATGTGACAGGGCCTAATTGAGCAGCTTGCCATGTATGCGCAGTTGCAGATCCATTGCTTGATGCAACTTCAACACCATCAACGGCAAAGCTTAACGCTGTTACTTGCCCGTCA
>NZ_PNCU01000236.1:0-322 GCF_005886915.1 Pseudoalteromonas sp. S3776
CGACCTTTCTCCGCCCGCTTCTATTCCCATGGTCAGGCGCTACTGGCCAATGACGAGCAAGAGATCCTAAACCAGCTGCACAGAGATCGCCGGGACTTTCTGGCCACCCGTGATGGCAATATCAATATGCTGTCTGACCCCTTGAGAAACCGCTTCGAAAAGGTGTCCCAATACCGAAACTGGACCCTCTGGGTTGAAAAAGAGTAATACAGAATGAAGAGCCTACCTCTATGGTGAGTGTTCTTTCATTCTCAGCTTTCGAACGACTGTGATCCGCTTCCCAGCTCAGAAAAGATTTCTATTAAAACAATGCAGATATTTT
>NZ_PNCU01000237.1:0-347 GCF_005886915.1 Pseudoalteromonas sp. S3776
GACTTCATGCTGCATTACTGTGAAATACAGCGAAAATTGAGAGAATACCCGGTGATCAATGCAGTCAGTTACCTGCGTACCACTCCCGAGGTTGCCCACAACAGATTACTGAGCCGGGGCAGAGAAGCTGAAAACGGTACGCCCTTCGAATACATTCGAGACATTCATCACTATCATGAAGCCATTCTGCCCCAGATCTGTGAATCAATGAACACGCCCTTGATCACTCTGGACTGGAATGAGTTCGGCTGCGAAGAAGAAGTAGGCAAGCGGTTGATACAAGTACTGGCCGAGAGCATCAAAGTATAAAGAACTCGAGAATCAGCCTGTGCACGATCGACACAGGC
>NZ_PNCU01000238.1:0-230 GCF_005886915.1 Pseudoalteromonas sp. S3776
ATCCCTGCAGCAACCAGTGCCTGCCAAGGAATTATTTTCCTACCCAAAATATTGGGCTGAATGCTATGGCACAGCACCTTATCTCCCTATGACCCGTGCTGAGATGGATGAGCTCGGCTGGGATTCCTGTGACATTATTATTGTCACAGGGGATGCTTATGTTGATCATCCCAGTTTTGGTATGGCTGTTATTGGCCGCTTCCTGGAGTCCCAGGGATTCAGGGTTGGTA
>NZ_PNCU01000024.1:0-279 GCF_005886915.1 Pseudoalteromonas sp. S3776
TGATACCGCAGCGCCCACAGTGGTTATTGATCCGGTTGGTGATACTAATGACACCACACCGACTATTTCAGGCACAGCAACCGGTGAGCCAGAGGGCACGGTTGTTACAATCACCGTAACGGATGAAGCGGGTAACCCGCAAACCATTACGACCGAAGTGCAAGCCGATGGCACCTTTAGTGTAGATGTGCCTAATGAGTTAAGTGAAGGTGAATTTACCGTTGAAGTATCGGTTACCGACGCCGCAGGCAATGAAACCACAGCCACCACAACTGGTGA
>NZ_PNCU01000239.1:0-362 GCF_005886915.1 Pseudoalteromonas sp. S3776
CGAAATTTCTGTAGTTCAGGCTCAATTCGTGAACGCCTTTAAAAATCTCTGAAAAGCTGCCGCCTTTATCAAAGTTCAAACGTCCATCGTGCTACTAAATGCCTGACCGCCATTACCTTTGGCGATCAGTGAGTTGTCGGCCTTTTCTGTACTCCAGCTAGCACCAATAGAGAGTTGAGAAGTTAACCTTCCCTCTATTTCTCCGGAGGTGAATTCAATCGCCTGGGCTGTTGCTGTCAGGCAACTACCCAGCACCAGGCAACAGGAAAAGAGAGGGGGTCTTCTTCTTTGCATCAATCTGGCTCTTTATTATTATATTAACGAACGTTCACTCGAAACGAGAATACAAAGAAACCCTCTTT
>NZ_PNCU01000240.1:0-349 GCF_005886915.1 Pseudoalteromonas sp. S3776
TGCCCTGGGTTTTCATGCCTTTTGCCTTCCAGGCGTCCAGACCCCCTTCCAGCAGGTAAATCTGTTTATTTTGCAGGTTCTCAAGAGTCTGGCTGAGTCGTTCAGTCCGGATGCCGCTCTGACAGTAGACAAGAAGTGACTCTGCTCGCACGTGAGCAATATTGTGTGGGGTCACCAGACAACTGCCGGGTATATGAGAAAGCTGATGCTCTTGCTCACTTCGAATATCCAGGCAAAGGATGTCGTTTTTCAAAGAGAGATTCAGTTCAGAGAACTGTGCGGGTGAAATCCAGTTTACAGACATGTGATATTCTCTTATAAGTAAATTCTAATTTAGAAAAATCTAATA
>NZ_PNCU01000241.1:0-367 GCF_005886915.1 Pseudoalteromonas sp. S3776
AGGCCCATGCTCACCAATTTGGACAAGGATTAAAGCGGGCAGGCAACTCCCTGTTAACCTGGCTGGGAGAAGTCCACGATGTCGTCAGTAAGGTTAAACAGCGGGGGCGGATGTATGAAGCTTATCTGAAGACCCAAGCTCACGACTCAGTCATTGATTGGTACAAAGAGTTCAATGCGCACTGGCGAGAGGCTGAGTATAAAGAGATTGTCGATGTACTGGGTTTTGATCCGAAGAAAATCAGCTCGGAAGACTTCAGCCAAGCAAGGGCCATGACCCAGATTCTCTGGGAAGACGAGCGCTGCCAGGCCTTGCTGACCCGGTTCGCCAGAGATTACGCCAAAGCTCAGCACAGCCTGGAAATCAG
>NZ_PNCU01000242.1:0-488 GCF_005886915.1 Pseudoalteromonas sp. S3776
TCTTCATTGGAGGAGCTGTCATCTTCACTGTTTGACTCACCAGAGTCTGTCTGGCTACCATCCAGGCCTTCGCTGTGGGTAGTGTTACCAATGCAATAATCAATGTCCGGCCTTAACTGAACACCATCGTGACTTCGTTCCTCATATTGCACCCTCACTTTACTCAGTTCATCGTCACTCTGAGTGGTATCCTCCAGTATCAACCATAGGGAGATCTCGTTCTCTTTGTACGTGTTGTCCTCTTCCCATTCGTCAGGTCTTTTTTTTCTGCGTAACAGCAACCCGGTTTCGTTCCGCTGGTTTGTGCTTCTACTGAATTTGTCATGCAGCTCTAATCCCTGCTGTATCTTCGATAAAACTGCCGACCAGGCATCATTTCCCGAAGTGACATTGGGGTTGCTCGTTACAGGTTCCTGGCCCGGACTGTATTTGATCCGGGAAACGGCTTGTGTATTCAGTCCGATCGCCAGCCCTGCTTTGGGTTGAAG
>NZ_PNCU01000243.1:0-260 GCF_005886915.1 Pseudoalteromonas sp. S3776
ATAGTGACCACTTCATATAGAGATACCAATGAGAACTTTATTACTAACACTGTGCATGCTTGTATTGGGCAATGTGTATGCAGCCGAAAAAGAAAAACAACTCCCTCCGTTAAACCCTGCCTACAAAGCAGAGCATGCGATGGTGCTAATGAACCGAGGTTCTCGAATCTATGCAGCTAACTTTCCAACGTATACAACCCCACACGATGTGCAAGTGGTCTATCAAATAGATAACCCAGATGTGGCATTTTTAAATTTAG
>NZ_PNCU01000244.1:0-305 GCF_005886915.1 Pseudoalteromonas sp. S3776
TCCTGGGGAGAAAAGTTAGATTCTGCGGCTATTGCATTGGGCCTGGGATCTATTTACAACCATTCTTATACACCCAATGCGGGCTAAGTTACCTTTAATGGTTGGTTGACCCAATGATCAACAATAACCTTTGTTAATTTCTTCACAGTCAGTTTCCGAGCCCCTGTCAGCCGTCGCCTCCAGCCCAGATAATGATGAAGGTATTTCGTGGCAACCCCATCAAAGATCCCTGATATCCAGCCCTTAAGGTGACTGTGATAAGCGTTCACATGTTGAATATGAAAAATATCATCAAGTACTCTTTG
>NZ_PNCU01000245.1:0-353 GCF_005886915.1 Pseudoalteromonas sp. S3776
ATGGATATATCGCAGACGATATGGTGGGGGTATTGGACTTGACTGGCAACAAGCTTTTCAGTCCTCAGATAAAGCCTATGTCAAGAAGTATTGTCAGGTGAACCAAATTCATTGTCGATGGCTAGAGCAAGACTTAATAACGGAACAACATCACAGCGGGATCGTATCGCACCCTGATACTCATCTGGATTGTTGGTTTAACCATATGAGCTTCTTCCATCACTCGTCGCTCCCCTCAGAATTATTGTCTCTTATTATGGAGCAAGGATTCGACTATTTACCTTTCGACACCTTATGGGGAGATGGTACCTCGATATCAATAGAAGAAATCATCCACATCAGAATGTTGTACG
>NZ_PNCU01000246.1:0-303 GCF_005886915.1 Pseudoalteromonas sp. S3776
CACCCATCTCAATCGTATGATTGAACATATTAATATTGATGGACAAGACCATAGGCATCAGACCTAACACGGTGGTGATAGTCGTCAGCATGACAGGTCTTAGACGCTGCGCTCCGGTTCTGAGAACGGCCTCTCGGGTGCTGTACCCTTCTTGTCTCAGACTGTTGAAAGTGTCGATCAATACAATGTTGTTGTTTACCACAATACCGGCCAGCGCAATAATGCCAATGCCGCTCATGACAATGCCAAAGTTTTGATCGGTAATCATCAGCCCCAGGAAAACACCGCCTGTTGCCAGAATGA
>NZ_PNCU01000247.1:0-201 GCF_005886915.1 Pseudoalteromonas sp. S3776
TTTTCTTTTTCCCTGCCCGAACCGATAGGGGCGGGAATTGAAAATAAAAAAGAGGTTGAGCAAAATAAAAATGATGTACAAGCATCGGCAAAACTTTTTATTGAACCGGGAGTAAATCAATCAGTTGAAAAAAATAACAAAGAAAATTTGCAAACCAAACAACTACCGGCGCCTGCGATTGAAACAAATACTTTAGATACT
>NZ_PNCU01000248.1:0-351 GCF_005886915.1 Pseudoalteromonas sp. S3776
AACTCAAAAAATACAAGTTAATGGTAGAGGAAATAAATAGGTGCTTGTCTTCAGTTGGCCTTGCTCTTGGCCATCGTGTCTGGCAATCAATAGAGTTTTACATGGCAAACTATCCAATGGTAAAACGTATAATTGATTCTAAGACCGAAGATACAACCCACTTGAATAAGTGGCGTAAGGTTGCGGTTGAGGATCAGCTTGTACAGAAAGTAATGCCAAAACGTAGGGGGGTCGAAACCAGAGGTTACGGAAAATTAAACTGTATAGAGCCGATTAAACAATTGTTGATAGATAAAGATTTCTCAATTGTTGAAGATTTTGAGCGTGCGTGTCAATTTGGTCATGGGCAGT
>NZ_PNCU01000025.1:0-79582 GCF_005886915.1 Pseudoalteromonas sp. S3776
CCTTCGGGTTCTGCCTAGGGGCGATAAACTCTTTGTTGCTCGGTTTTTACTTAGCCCACTAGGTTAAAAACCTCGCGCCGCGATTTAATCGCCCCTAGATTGAACAAATTTCAATCCGCAAAGTTCAACACGCCCTACTTAAATAATTTGATTCTTTTACATAAATAGTGATTGTTTCATCTGCTAGTGCGGTAAACGGCAAGAATAAAAACAATGTGATTGTAAAAATGATTCGCATAAAACCTCCGTGGTGTACTACGCCTAAAAGCACTAAGCAACAATTGGGTTTGTAATACTATAAAAGCCGTTGCAATGGTAAATAAGCTAAAATGCTTTACTACCCAAAAGTAGGAGAAAAATGAAACACAGAGTAACAACAAAAACACTTTAAATACTTTAAATACTTTAAATACTTTAAATACTTTAAATACTTTAAATACTTTAAATACTTTAAATACTTTAAGCAAAATAAACAACTCACCGATTACTTATGTTTATAACGTTCTGTCAAAAGCTTATTATGTGTTTAATTCACTTATTTTACTTTTTATACTTTCTGTATTTATATGCTTTTTAATATAGGGCCACTGTTTTAAACTTGCTTGAAGTGATGAAATAAACCCAACGACTAAACCAAGTAAAGATGAGCACGCAACAACCACAATTGTGCTGATTTCCTTGTTTTCGCCGAGTTGAAGTCAAATTAGTATTATAAGAGCTAACATAAGCCATAAGGCTGGGTTAAACCAAGCACGCATACATAAAGGTGGTCTATCATTTTCTATTTTAGTTAACCAACTTTGGAGAATTAATTTTTCTTTATTCATTCACTAGCCCCAAAAAAACACCCAACAACTTTGTCTCGACGTTTGTCGTTTTATAAATTGAAAAATGTTCATATATAATAATGCATTCATCTTAGCCCTCGAATAAGTACCTGTAAATAATAAGTTAATACAGATTCAAAAGTTACTGATGTAGGAATACCCCCAAATGAAGAAGCAGTAATATTAGATAAACAGCAATCGTAATGCTAAATATTTAACGCTGTTAGTAATGGATAATTTGAAAAGGATTTAATTTCACCCAAATGAGGAATTTGGGTGGCAGTCTTACCAGCCACATCTCGGCACACACGTCACAAACTGTGGCTGCTCCCTTCCGGGCCTGACCAGGTTCGCCTGCTAGTGTTGCGAGAGGACCAATAAGACTACCATTGAGGGCCTTGGTTGGCGCGGGAAAGATTATCTCTACTTTTGGAGTGTTATTCAAGGGATAATCAAAAAAGAAAGTGCGATTGCATACTTCATATACAATCGCGGTTAAAAACAGCCTTTAATGCCTATTAATTACGCTCTAACTCGGCTTTAATTTTACGCAGTGCTGCTTTTACTTTTTTCATGTTTTCTGGGCCCATACGTAATAGCTGTTTTTGTGCAGCCGGTAATTGCTCCCATTCAGAAAACGCATACTGATAAGTAACCGAGTCACGCAGTAGCGGTAACTCGCCTTCTGGCTCCGGTGTATCAAGTAATAACTCAATAGCATCTTCTAGGGTTTGATTAAATTCATCATCGCCGTAACCAATTTCACTGTACGCGCTGTTGATTAATGGCTTGTATTGCTCGTACATGCGCACAGCTTGGGCGGCGCTCATGCTCGTAAATACTTTTACGTACGGGGTGTAGCGCTCGTAGCTATTAGGGTCAATAGTTAAAATATCCCCTTCGTTTACGCTAAATTCTTCTTCTGGTTTAACTACGGGCGTGTGCTTTTTAGCAATTTTGCCTTTGGCAATGTTATCTATAAATACAACACCACGGCGAATTACATCATCGGTGACCATTAGGCTCATTACCGAATCGCTTAGGTACTCATCCATTTTAGCAACCACTACGGTGTCGCTTTCATCAAGGGTTGGTAATGGCTCAACTTCAGCCTCTGGCTCAGCAGGACGCTGCGCTGGAACTGCAAGCTCAGCTGGTTTTTCTGGCTTTACCGAAGGCGCTTCAACCACAGGATCGTTTTCAGGTTTGAGCTCCATTACCGGTTGCTCTTTAGGTGTTTGCTCTACCTCTGTACGAGTTTGCGGCTCATCAGTGGGCGACAGCAAAACGAACGCAGCGGCACACACTAAAATGATTAGAATAATAACGGCGAATAAAAAATTGTTTTTAGGCGGACGTTTTTGAACATCTGACGCTTCTGGTTTATCTGACATACAAACTCCATAAATTTAAATGCATATTACTCAGAGTACCCTGAGTGGAAAAAATTCACTATTGGTAATCACTATTACTTTAAATATAGGCTTTAGTATATAAACCTACACTTACTAATTAGAACAACCAGCCATAGTAACTCAGTTATTCTTTGATTCTTCTAGCTTAAAGACTTAAAGTTGATAAATAAAGAAAAGACGTTAAGCAGTTCAAGCATCACTATGAAAATCCAGCAAGTTGACCCACATAAACCTAAAATAGCCCTATTACTTACAGGTGGTGGCGCTCGCGCTGCTTATCAAGTAGGCGTACTCAAAGCGCTTGCCCATAGTATGCCCCGCACCGCACCATTGCCCTTTAGAATTATTAATGGCACTTCTGCAGGCGCGATCAATTCTGCAGCTTTAGCCTGCTATGCCTCGTGTGCGCATTTGGCGGTACGCAAGCTTGAGTCGGTATGGAAAAACTTTTCAACGTCTATGGTCTACAAAAGCGACTTTTTAAGTGTATTTGGCCATATCGCACGCAATATATTAACCAGTTTTCAGTCTGAGCACATAAACCATCCACCTGGCAGTTTGCTAAATAACCGCCCTTTACGTGGTTTATTAAACGAAATTTTAGACTTACACCGTATTGAGCGTAATTTACACCGCAATTATTTAGAAGCGATTTCTATTACGGCTTCAAGCTATACAACCGGTGACTCAGTTGCATTTTTTCAGTCAAACACTAATAAGCCCTGGCAACGCGCTAAGCGAGAAGGGCGCCCAATGCGCATTAATGTTGAGCATTTAATGGCATCAAGTGCTATTCCTATGGTGTTTCCAAGTGTGAATGTGTTTAACCATTATTTTGGCGATGGCTCTATTCACCAACTTTCACCACTCAGCCCATCTATTCACTTGGGTGCCGAAAAAATATTTATTATTGGTGTAGACCAGCCAAAAGAGTCTCACCCTGCAGGGTAT
The DNA here is from genome assembly GCF_005886915.1 of Pseudoalteromonas sp. S3776. Taxonomy (NCBI): domain Bacteria; kingdom Pseudomonadati; phylum Pseudomonadota; class Gammaproteobacteria; order Alteromonadales; family Pseudoalteromonadaceae; genus Pseudoalteromonas; species Pseudoalteromonas sp. S3776. Next base: position 3,194 of record NZ_PNCU01000025.1, read on the forward strand.
TCGCCTCACTACCCTGGGCTTTCTGCTGTGGCTGGCCATTTACTCGATAGTGTATTTAGCGACACCATGCAAGCCGACCTTGAGCGCCTTGAGCGTGTAAATCGCACTTTGGGCCTGCTTCCAGCGCGCGACAAACATCAAGAGCTAAAACAAATAGAAACCTGCATTATTAACCCATCAAAAAACTTTAACGATATTGCCGCGCAATACTACAGCGATATGCCGTGGGCTATTAAGTTGCTGCTGCGAACAATTGGTGTGAAAAAACATTCGCAATCAAGTTTAACTAGCTATTTATTATTCGAAAAACGCTACACTCAGCACCTTATTCAAATTGGCTACGAAGATGGCATGAAAAAGCTCCCTGAAATACGCCAATTTTTAGAGCTAGACTAAAGCAGTTGTTTTATTCAAGCCCACCAAGAAGGTAATGCTCTACTCGCTCTACCCGCCTTGGTTTACCTTGCAGTACCAGTACATCGTTTGCGCACAATGTGGTGTTGGTTGAGGGGTCGTCTATTTCTTGCCCTTCTCGGCGCAAAGCTTTTACGGTCACGCGGCGTTTAGATAAGTTAAGTTCATCTATTGTTTTATCCACCGCATAGGCTTGATCCGGCAACGCAACTACGTGTAAGTACTCTAAGCGCTCAGAGGAGGTTTCTTCGCTGTCTTTAAAATAGCCGGCGTAAAAACTTTGCATAAGCGGGTAGCGATTACGGCGCTCTTTACTCACACGGCGCACAATGCGTGTCATCGGGACACCCGACATCGACAACACATGTGAAACCAACATTAAGCTTGCCTCTAGCGACTCAGGTACCACCTCAGTAACACCGAGCTCTTTTAAGTTGTTTAATTGGCTGTCATCGCGGGTTCTTATTAGTATTTTAACGTTGGGCGCCAGTTGCTTTATGGCATCTATAACCACGTGTGCGTGCTCAAGTTCTGTAAAGGTGATAATCACTAAGCGTGCTCGCTCTACCCCTGCGCACTTTAAAATATCTTTTTGTTTTACATAGCCAAATATTACCGGCTCACCTGCAGCTTTGCCCTCTTGTACCAAAATAGGGTTACTTTCTATGGCAACGTAATCTATGGCTTCGGGTTTTAAAAATCGCGCTATAGTTTGTCCTACGCGTGAAAAGCCGCAAATAACCACATGATCGTTATATAAAGTGCTACTTTTAGGCTCGCTTTCCCTCGCCATACTGGGGTGATCTAAAATGCCTAATTGCTTTAAAATAAGTGGGGTTTTATCAATTAAAAATGGGGTTAGCGCCATCGAAAGCACCCCTAAGGCAATTAAAAATGAGGCTTGCTCTGAATTTAATAACGCATGCTGACTTGCCAAAGCAATAAGCACAAAGCCAAATTCACCCATTTGCCACAGCATAATGCCGCACGCCAACGAGTCTTGATTGCGCTCATGCATTAATCGGGCACTTAAAGCCAGCACGGTAATTTTTAATATTAATAAACCAAATAACGCACCGATAATTACTACCCCATGCGAAAGCACAAATAAAATGTCGAGCTGCATTCCCACAGTGACAAAAAACAGCCCCATTAATATATCGCGAAAGGGTCTTATATCGGCCTCTAGCTGATGGCGGTAATGGCTCTCTCCTAGCATCATGCCGGCTAAAAATGCCCCAAGCGCCATAGATAAACCAAACATGTAAGTTAAAAAGCCGGCAAATAACGCCACCAAAATAGTAGTAAGTACAAACAGCTCATCGGTTCGTACCTGCGCTATTTCTTTAAATACTTTAGGCAACACCCATTTACCAATCGCCCACAGTAATAAGCACACAAACGCGCCTTTTGTTAGCGCAAATGCCAGCGCCCAACTAATACTTTGCGAGTCGCTTGAGGCAAACAATGGCAAAATAATAAGTAAGGGCACAACGGCAATATCTTGAAACAGCAATACGCCCACCGCCAGCTGCCCACGACGCTGGTTTAGCTCGCCTGTTTCTTTTAATAGCTTTACCACCACAGCAGTTGAAGAAAGCGCCATAATTGTGCCAATGGTAAAACTGGTGAGTAAGGAAAAATCTAAACAATATAAAATAATAATGAAGAGCAAGCTGGTCACACCAACTTGTAACGAGCCCAGACCAAACACAATATTGCGCATAGCCATTAGCCGCGATATAGAAAATTCGAGCCCTAAACTAAACAGTAAAAATACGATGCCCAGCTCAGCAATAAACTCTATTTCGTGAGATTGAGTAAGCCAGCCAATGCCATGGCTACCGGCTAAAACCCCCGTTGCTAAATACGCTAAAATAGGCGGCAAGCCAATGCGCTTAAAAAACCATACAAAAAGTACCGCCGCCACTAATAAGCCAAAAATTTGAGCGTTTATACTTTGCAAACTCGGCCTCCAGCGTCAATAAAACTAGGAAATGAGCCTTAAATATAGCAACCATATGTTTATCAAGCAATTTTAAAATATGGCATAAAAATAGCTTAGTTATTGCAAAGTAACACCCTGGGGGAAGATTTTAATGGAAAATGTCCATATTTTGACACAACGCGTGTCTGGCCGCGGCGATTTTTTGCCGTTTTCAGCTGAGCAAACACATACAAACGAAACAGCGGCAACGCACGATTTAGTGACTGAGCTGCAAACAAGCCTTGTAATAGAAGATGTATTGGCTATATATGCAAAATTTGCCAAACAACTACTTAACTTTTCAGGGCTGCAGTTTCAATCAACGCTAGGTACTGCACAAACCTCAGATAGCAACACGAACACTAGCCCGTACTCTTACGATTTAGCTATTGGTCGCGAGCATTTAGGACAACTAATTTACTTTAGCCAATACCCTATTAGTAAAGCGATTGAAAACAAATTACGCGCCTTGCACAGCGCCCTTGTGTACCCACTGCGTAACGCAATGATGTATAGCCGAGTGTTAAAGCTTGCTACAAAAGATGCGCTCACCGGATTAAATAACCGCAGTCAATTTAATGACATTTTATCGCAAAAGCTCGAAAACTGCCGCCGTTACCAACGCCCTTTTAGTTTAATGCTGCTTGATTTAGATAACTTTAAACAAGTAAATGACAATTATGGCCACAAAGTAGGTGACGATGTATTGAAAGAGTTTTCGCAGGTACTTTGCAGCAGTATACGCGGCACAGACTCTGTGTTTAGATTTGGTGGCGATGAGTTTTCTTTAATTATTGAAGACCCTGAATTTACTACAAACAAAGTGATTGCTGAGCGTATAATGCACTTAGTCAGAAACTCAAGCTTAATGGCTAAATACAAAGTAACCACCAGCATTGGCTTTACCCTAGCCAATAGCCAAGATTGCGAAACAGAGATATTCGCTCGTGCAGACAAAGGCTTATACAAAGCCAAAGCATCAGGACGTAACTGCGCTAAAGCCTATTAATATTTACGTAGCTGAATTAATAAAAAAGCCTAGCTTCCCCCGCTAGGCTTTTTTATTGCAAAAAACTTCAGTCTAAAACGGTGCACTAAAAGCTAAAGCCTTACTAATTAGGTTTATTTATATCAGCTGGTTTAACTAATTTATAAATAAGCAATGCTGCAAAAAAGCCAAAAAAGAAGCCACTCACTAAATTTAATAATGCAGCAATACTTGCAAGCGGTGTTAATAGCACTAATACCAGTGGAATACTCACCCCTAAAATAAAAAATAACCCGCCTTTGCCTAGCCAATAAGCAAGTAATAAAACGGCCGAAACGATGCCGCCGGTTACAGCATAACCAAGCGTAATAATATTTAGCTCTAGCAATACATTGGCTATAACGGCAACTAACGCTGTTATTGCCATGCCTATAGGTGCTTTATTAACTAACGATAAGCCTACATGTGGCTGTTGACTCATTTATTTACACTCCCAAAAAATACCATTTTCGTCTTGGTGTTTTTCACTTACAAAATAGCCCACTACTTGTACAAGTTCATCGTTATAAAATATTAACGGCACACGCCCTCTTAGCCATGGGGCTACTTTTGCATCTTTAAACCAATGTTTAAGCGTATTGCTGCCGGGTTTATTTACTGGCTTTATACGCACACTATTGCATTTAAAGCGCACTGTTACTTGTTCGTTAGGTAATGGGGCTCGTAGGCCTTTACCTTGTTGCTTTATTAATACGCGCCCATCATTAAGTAAAAGCTCATTACTTGTTAGCGCTTCATCAGCTAAGGGGGTGTGTGGTGTTACAAAATACAAAAAACCTTGATGGCGACGTATTTGCCCCTCACTTAAATCAACTTGCATTTGCGCATCTACCTGCGCATTTATGGCTTGATTAATTATTTGCAAAAGCTGCTTTTGTGAGGGCATGACTTGGGTAAATAAGCTAAGCCAAGCACGCATTACATTAGTTATACGCACATCGCTGTAAGTGGTTATTTGGCTAACACTCAATGCTTGTTGGGCGTTTATACTTTGTTTTAAGTCAAGCTCAGTGTATTCATCAAGTAGCGCTTGTTGTTGCTGTAGTAACTCAATGCTGCGCCCTGCACAGTGCTCAAATCCCTTAAAACGCTTTGCAAGTAAGGGGACTACACGTGCACGCAAAAAGTTACGATCAAATCGCTCATCGGTATTTGAGTCATCTGTAATATGCGTAATATTAAACTCTGTGGCAAAGTGCTCTATATCACTGCGCGTAATACTTAAAAGCGGCCTGTAGCATATTCGCCCGCTTGGTAATTCACGCAATTTTTGCATTGCGCCTAACCCTTTTAAGCCAGAGCCGCGCTTTAAACGCAGTAAAAATGTTTCTATTTGATCGTTTAAATGCTGCCCTAGCAAAATAACACTGCCCATAGGGCTTAGCTCATCAAGTGCTTTGTAACGCGCTTCACGTGCTTGCGCTTCAAGACTTGTTCGTGTTTGTGGGTTGATTGTTACCTGCGCGGCATTAAACGGAACATTTAGCTCAGTACATACGTTTTGGCAAAAGCGCTGCCAGTCATTAGCGTATTGGCTTAAACCATGATTAACATAAATCGCGTTTACGTTTAACGTTGGTATTTCTTGCTTTAGTAAATGCATTACATGAAGCAAAACCACTGAATCCACGCCACCCGAAAGCGCCACCGTAAAGTTATACTGCTGGTGCTTAAAAAAGTGCTCAAGGGCCTGTTTAACATGCTGATAAATGAGTGAAGCTTGCATGGATACGCTTTAAATTTAATGTTTGCAGTATTTTAAAACAAAAAAGCCGCATAAGCGGCCTTTTTTAATAATAAATGCAATGATTAGCTAATTAGCAGTAACCAAACGACATTAAACGTTTGTAGCGTTGCTCTAGCATCTCTTCAAGCGATAGCGCTTGTAAGTCTGCAAGGTCGCGCTTTAAACGTGTTTTTAAGTTACGTGCCATAGCATCGTAATTGCGGTGTGCACCGCCTAAAGGCTCTTCAACTAAGTTGTTAATTAAATCAAGCTCTTTAACACGCTCTGCTGTAACACCCATCGCTTCTGCTGCTAGTGGTGCTTTGTCTGCGCTTTTCCATAAAATTGAGGCACAGCCTTCTGGCGAAATTACTGAGTACGTGCTGTATTGCAACATGTTTACTCTGTCGCCAACACCAATGGCTAATGCACCACCTGAGCCGCCTTCGCCAATAACCGTACAAATTGTGGGTACTTTAAGTGCCGCCATTACTTTTAGGTTACGTGCAATTGCCTCAGACTGACCGCGCTCTTCAGCGCCAACGCCTGGGTATGCCCCTGGTGTGTCGATAAAGGTCATAATTGGCATTTTAAAACGCTCAGCCATTTCCATTAAACGTAAGGCCTTGCGGTAGCCTTCTGGTTTTGGCATACCAAAGTTACGTTTAATTTTTTCAGCTGTATCACGACCTTTTTGCTGGCCAATAACCATAACTGGCTCGCCATCTAAACGCGCTACACCGCCTAAAATAGCCGGATCGTTTGCAAAAGTACGATCGCCTGCCAACTCGTCAAATTCCGTGAAAATGCGCTCGATATAATCTCGAGTGTAAGGACGCAACGGATGACGTGCTAACTGCGATACTTGCCAAGCGCCTAAATTTGAGAATATTTCCTCTTTTTGCTTAGCGCTTTTTTCTTTTAGTTTGCTGACTTCCTCTTCTAACTCAAGGTCTAATTCGCCAGCGCGGCTTATGCTTTGTAATTCTTCAATTTTTGCTTCTAATTCTGCAATCGGAAGCTCAAAATCAAGATAATTGAGGCTCATGCTCTAAACTACCTAATCAGTTAAATTCTAGTTCTACATCTTGTGCCGCCATAAGTGATAACTTGTGAATTAAGTCGTCGCTGGGCGTAACACACCATTCGATCCCTAGGGTTAATTGGGCCAACGCATCGGGGCGCTGGTAATAAACCTTGATCGGACACGTTCCCATTTTATAAGGTTCGAGTACTTTTTGTAATTTATCGAAGAAACCTGCCTCGATTTGCACCATGTTCAGCGTCATTTTAATCGCTTTGAGGCGTTTTTCACGCGCTTGAGCAATGGTGTTTATTTCTCTGGCGGTCATTGTAATGCCACCGGAGAAGTTATCAAAGCTGACCTGTCCAGATATTACCAAGATATTGTTTACTTGAAGCATTTCTTGGTACATTTCGAACTGTTCAGGAAACAAGCGTACATCAATACGGGCGCTCTTGTCATCTAAAGTTATTAAGCCCCAACGATTTCCTTTTTTATTAATTAAGGTTCTCGCTGAAATAACTAACCCCGCCGCCGTAGAGAGTACATCACGATTAGTTGGCTGTAAATCCACCAGCTTACCGCTGGTGTAATGTCTAAGCTCGCGCCGATACTGATTTATCGGATGCCCTGTTAAATAAAGGCCTAGGGTGTCTTTTTCGCCATCAAGCCATTGGTTATCGGTAAGCGGCGTGGCTTTAATAAAGGCTTGTTCAACTTCATCAGGCTCGGTGGCCAGTAAGCCAAATAAGTCGCTTTGCCCAAGTTGCTCAGCTTTGTTGTGCTGATCGGCTGCGCGCATGGCATCTTTTAAACTTGCCAGCAGTGTTGCACGCCCTGCTTGGGTTTTCTCTGGCCCTAGTTGGTCAAGTGCACCGGCGTAAATTAATTTTTCGGTCACCCGTTTATTTAAGCGCTTTAAATCTACACGGGCACAAAAATCAAATAAGTCTTTAAACGGGCCGCCTTTTTCGCGCGCTTCTAAAATGGCCTCTACCGGCGCTTCACCTACGCCTTTAATAGCACCAATACCGTAAACAATTTCACCTTTGAGGTTAACCGTAAACTTAAATTCTCCGGCGTTTACATCAGGCGGTAATAAGGTGAGCTTCATGTTTTCGCATTCATCCACCAAAATCACTATTTTGTCGGTGTTATCCATATCGGCCGACATTACCGCAGCCATAAACTCTGCCGGATGGTGCGTTTTCATCCACAGCGTTTGGTACGATACCAGTGCATACGCTGCCGAGTGAGATTTATTAAAACCATAACCGGCGAATTTTTCTACCAGGTCGAAAATTTTAATTGCCAGTTCGCCATCTATACCATTATTGCGAGCGCCGTCTTCAAAGGTTGAACGCTGCTTAGCCATTTCTTCGGGTTTTTTCTTACCCATTGCACGACGTAGCATGTCGGCGCCACCAAGCGTATAACCTGCGAGTACCTGGGCAATTTGCATTACTTGTTCTTGGTACAAAATAATGCCGTAAGTAGGCTCAAGTATGGGTTTTAAGCTTTCGTGTTGGTATTGGGCATCGGGGTAAGAAATTTCTTCTCGGCCAAGCTTACGGTCGATGAAGTTATCTACCATGCCTGATTGCAGCGGGCCTGGGCGGAATAAGGCTACCAATGCAATCATATCTTCAAAACAATCGGGCTTTAATCGGCGTACGAGGTCTTTCATGCCGCGCGATTCTAGCTGGAATACCGCGGTTGTTTCGGCGCGCAGCAATAGCTCTATACTTTTTTTATCATCCAGTGGAATGGTGTTTATATCAACGGGGTCTTTACCTTCGCGCTTCATTCGCTCGTTGGTCATATCTACCGCCCATTGTAAAATGGTCAGTGTACGTAAGCCCAAGAAATCGAACTTAACTAGGCCTGCGGTTTCTACGTCGTTTTTATCAAACTGGGTAACCGGAAACTTACCTTCGTCATCGCAATAAAGCGCAGCAAAGTCGGTAATGGTCGTCGGCGATATTACAACACCACCGGCGTGTTTACCGGCATTACGTGTACACCCTTCAAGGATGCGACACATGTCGATTAAATCTTTTACCTCTGAGTCGCCATCGTAGGCTTCTTGTAAACGCGGCTCTACTTCAAACGCTTTGGCAAGGGTCATCCCGGGATCCCCTGGGATCAATTTAGAAATGCGATCAACAAACCCATAAGGGTGGCCAAGTACACGGCCTACATCACGTATTACTGCTTTTGCGGCCATCGTACCAAAGGTAATAATTTGTGATACCGCGTCCCGCCCATACAATGCCGATACGTGGTCAATTACCTCATCACGCCTATCCATACAAAAGTCGACATCGAAATCGGGCATTGATACACGTTCAGGGTTTAAGAATCGCTCAAAGAGTAAGTCAAATTCCAGCGGATCTAGGTCGGTTATTTTAAGGGCATACGCCACTAATGAACCGGCACCCGAACCACGCCCTGGCCCCACTGGAATATTGTTATCTTTACTCCACTGAATAAACTCCATTACGATTAAGAAGTAGCCTGGGAAACCCATTTGGTTAATTACATCAAGCTCTACTTTTAAGCGAGCGTCGTATTCGCCGCGTTTTTCTTGTCGCTCTTGTTCATCAGGGAATAAAAACTGTAGGCGCTCTTCAAGGCCGTCTTGTGAAACTTTAACCAAAAAGTCTTCAATTTTTAACGAGCCTGTGGGGTAATCAGGCAAAAAGTACGTGCCTAGTTGCACCGTTACGTTACAGCGTTTAGCTATTTCTACCGTGTTTTGCAGTGCTTCAGGAATGTCGCTAAATAGCTCCGCCATTTGCTCAGGCGTTTTTAAATATTGCTCTTGTGAAAAGCGCTTAGGGCGGCGTTTGTCATCAAGGGTGTAGCCATCAAAAATAGCCACGCGAATTTCGTGCGCTTCAAAGTTCTCAGGTTTTAAAAATACCACTTCGTTGGTGGCAACAACTGGCAGCTGCTCTTTGTGTGCCAGCTCTACCGCCATATGCAGGTAGTCTTCTTCAAGTGGACGGTTGGTACGGATAAGCTCTAAATAGTAATGATCGCTAAAATGCTGCTTATAAAAGCTCACTACAGATTCAATAACACCTGGGTTATTTTTTAATAAGGCTTTACCTAAGTCACCATCTTTTGCGCCTGAGAGAATAATAAGCCCTTCTTTGTGCTTAATTAGCCATTCTCGATCAATCACTGGGCGGTGAAATATATGCCCGCGTTGATACGCTTCGGAGATCAATAAGGTAATATTTTTATAACCGTCGTTGTCTTTAGCTAGCAACGTAATGCGACAAGGTTCGTCTGGAAATTCTGGGCTGCGCAGCCAAAAATCAGCGCCGACAATCGGCTTTATACCCGCACTGTGCGTGGCACCATAAAACCGTACCAAACCACAAAAGTTCATTTGATCTGTGATTGCCAGCGCTGGCATTTCGAGCTCCTGCGCTTTAGCAACAATAGGTTTGGTTTTAGCTAGGCCGTCGACCATCGAAAAGTCTGAATGAACGCGTAAATGTACAAAACCTGGAGCGGCCATTATTTATGCCTCACCTTTTGCTTGCATTAACACACGTTGTACCGGCTTAAAGCTTTTACGGTGCTCATTTATAGCACCGTATTGCTCAAGCGCTGCAAAATGCGCTTTAGTTGGGTACCCTTTATGCCCTGCAAACCCGTATTGCGGGTAACGTTTGTCAAGCTCGAGCATTTCCTCATCACGCGCTACTTTAGCTAAAATAGAGGCTGCTGAAATCTCGGCTACTAAGCTGTCGCCTTTCACAACAGCCTGAGCAGGCATTACTAATTTAGGCAAACGGTCACCATCTACAAATACAAACTCTGGTTTTGTGCTTAGCGCTTCAACTGCGCGCGTCATTGCAAGCATCGTTGCGTGTAAAATATTTAGCTCGTCAATTTCAGTTGGGCTGCAACGACCAATAGCGTAGCACAAGGCTTTTTGTTTTATTTCTATAGCCAGTGCTTGGCGTTTTTTGTCGGTAAGCTTTTTAGAGTCAGCTAAACCTGCAATCGGGTTGGCCGGGTCAAGTATTACCGCAGCGGTAACAACATCGCCGACGAGTGGGCCACGCCCTACTTCATCTACTCCGGCAATAAAGGTTACGTTAGGTCGTTCAATTTGCATTTATTAACTCCGCCACAGCTTTGGCTGCTTGTTTGCTGGCATCTAATCTAATTTGTTCGTGAATAGCTAAAAAACGTGCCTTTAGTTCTTTATTATCAGTATTTAGCATAGGTGTAAGTGCGCTTGTTAAATTAGCCACATTGCATTCACTTTGTAAAAACTCCGGCACTAGCTCTTCATCGGCTAATAAGTTTGGCAGCGAAAAATATTTAATGTTAAAGGTAAACAAGGTTTTAAAAATCCAATAGCTCATTGGCTTAATTTTATAACCCACAACCATAGGCTTTTTATATAACATGCCTTCAAGTGTGGCGGTGCCCGATGCAAGTAATATGGCATCTGCCGCTTGCATGGCTAGTTTTGACTGCCCATCAAGTAGGTTTACATTTAAGTTTGGCGCTGTGGCATTTAAAATATCACTAAATTGCGCTTTACGTTTTTCATTTACCAATGGCACCACAATTTTAAGACTTGGGTCTTTCGCTTGTAACTGCGCTGCTGTTTTTATGTAGGTTTCGCTTAATAAGCCCACTTCAGAGCCGCGGCTACCTGGCAGTAATGCCAGTACTTTAGCATCAAGGCTTAGCCCTAGTTCTGCACGCGCTTGGCTATCGTCATGTTCAAGTGCTATATCGTCAGCTAAGGTGTGCCCAACAAATGTGCACGGTACTTGGTGCTTATCGTAAAATTCTTTTTCAAACGGTAGCAAAGCAAGCACCAAGTTAGTAGCAGCACTTATTGTATGAATTCGCTTTTCACGCCATGCCCACACTGATGGGCTTACGTATTGAATGGTTTTAATGCCTGCATCTTTTAAAGGCTTTTCTACGCGTAAATTAAAATCGGGCGCATCAATGCCGATAAATACATCGGGTGGGTTATCAACAAAATGTTGTACTAACTGTTTGCGTATTTTAAGTAAACGCGGCAAACGGCCTAATACTTCAACCAGCCCCATTACCGAGAGCTCGTCCATGTCGTAAAGGGTTTTACAGCCTTGCGCCTGCATTTTTGGCCCTGCAATGCCTTCAAAAATAGCATCAGGAAAGTGCATTTTTAGTGCTTTAATTAGGCCTTCGCCTAAAATATCGCCCGACAGCTCACCGGCCACAATACCAATACGTAGTTGTTTTTTCTCTTTATTCATTCGACTTTGTTTATCAGGCGTTCATAGCGGTTAGTTTACCGTGTTTTAGAGTTTGATTAAACGCTTTAAATAGATGGTTTTTGCAACCAAAATAGACACAAGCAATTGAATGTTTTTAATACTGATGTAGCATGGTGGATATATATTAACTTTTTCTAATATGTTTATTGACAAAAATTGTGCAAACATCAATAATATTCCAAACTTTCAGTAATTACTGAAAGTTCTTTATATTTAACGTTGCCAATTATTGATTGCCTTGTTAATCCGTCACCCTCAAGGAGCCAAAAATGATAGATGAAACCTTTGTGGATCTATCGCGATTACAGTTTGCTGTTACCGCACTCTTCCATTTTTTATTCGTGCCTTTAACCATAGGTATGACCTGGATTTTAGTTATTATGGAATCGGTTTATGTGATGACCGGTCGCGAAATTTATCGTGATATGACTAAGTTTTGGGGAAAGTTGTTTGGTATTAACTTTGCTATTGGGGTGGCAACGGGCCTGACCATGGAATTTGAGTTTGGTACTAACTGGTCTTATTACTCGCATTACGTGGGTGACGTGTTTGGTGCGCCGCTCGCTATTGAAGGCTTAATGGCATTCTTTTTAGAATCAACCTTTGTGGGTATGTTCTTTTTAGGCTGGGATAGGCTAACTAAACGCCAACATTTGGGCGCTACATTTTTAATGGCGCTAGGTACCAATATGTCGGCGCTGTGGATTTTGATTGCTAACGGCTGGATGCAAAACCCTGTAGGGGCAGAGTTTAACTACGAGACTATGCGCATGGAAATGACTAACTTTGCAGAGCTTGTATTTAACCCTGTAGCACAAGTTAAGTTTATTCATACGGTATCGGCAGGTTATGTAGCCGCTTCTATGTTTGTGCTGGGTATTAGTAGTTGGTACATATTAAAAGGTCGCGATTTAGCCTTTGCTAAACGCTCGTTCTCGGTGGCATCGGGCTTTGGTTTAGCGTCCATACTGTGTGTTATTTTATTAGGTGACGAATCAGGCTACGAAGTGGGCGAGGTTCAAAAAGTAAAACTAGCAACAATAGAAGCTGAGTGGCATACAGAAGAAGCCCCTGCTGCATTTACAGCTATTGGTTTTCCTGATTCGGACGAGCAAGTAACCCATGCAGCAGTTAAGATTCCCTATGCATTGGGCATTATTGCTACCCGCTCTTTAGATGAGCAAGTGATTGGTATTTCTGATTTAGAGAAAAAACACGAAGTACGTATTCGTAACGGCATGATAGCGTACGAATATCTCGAAAAACTTAGAAATGGCGATGACAGCGAAGAAAACATCGCTAAATTTGATGCTCTTAAAGATGACCTAGGCTATGGCTTGTTGCTCAAGCGCTATACGCCTAACGTGGTAGATGCCACAGAGGAGCACATTCAAATGGCAGTAAAAGACTCCTTCCCTAAAGTGGGGCCTATGTTTTGGTCATTTAGGATTATGGTGGCCTGTGGTGTAGCCATGCTAGCAGTATTTGTATTGGCATTTTATTACAACGCCCATCGTATTATTGAGCAAAAACGTTGGTTGCTGTGGGCTGCGGTATTGAGTATTCCGCTACCATGGATTGCAATAGAATTTGGTTGGATCGTTGCCGAATATGGTCGTCAGCCTTGGGCTATATCAGAAATATTACCGACCTTTTTAGCCACGTCGTCACTAACGGTAAATGATATTTTAATTAGCTTAACTGGATTCATTATTTTTTACACTGGTCTTGCCATTGTAGAAGGCTGGTTAATGCTGCGCTTTATTAAACAAGGCCCAAGCTCGTTACATACCGGTAAGTATCACTTTGAGTTACCAAACAAAGCAGATAAAGACGCAGGAGAGCAATTATGATTTTTGATTATGAAACATTAAAAATGCTGTGGTGGTTGCTCATTGGCGTACTGCTAATAGGCTTTGCTATCACCGATGGCATGGATATGGGCGTAGCTATGCTGCTTCGCCTCGTGGGTAAAACAGACTCAGAGCGCCGCACGGTAATTAACACCATTGGCGCACACTGGGACGGTAACCAAGTATGGTTTATTACCGCAGGCGGCGCTTTATTTGCAGCGTGGCCTATGGTGTATGCCGCTGCATTTTCGGGCTTTTACTTTGCCATGATGCTGGTACTGTTTGCGCTATTTTTTAGACCTCTTGGCTTTGATTATCGCTCAAAAATAGACTCTAAACGTTGGCGTAATAACTGGGATTGGGGCCTATTTGCAGGCAGCGCTATACCCGCTTTAGTATTTGGTGTGGCATTTGGTAACCTATTTTTAGGGGTACCGTTTAACATAGATAACTTATTACGTGTAAGTTACCAAGGCTCGTTTTTTGGTTTACTCAACCCATTTGGCCTACTGGCCGGTTTAGTTAGTATAGCCATGTTAATTGCCCATGCGGGTATGTGGCTACAACTGCGCACAGCAGATGCGGTTGCACAGCGCTCAGCGCAATATGGGCGCTACGCCTTAGTGGTATTTATTGTATTGTTTGCAGCTGCGGGTTTTTGGGTGGCAAACATAGATGGCTACCAAATTGTGTCTATGCCTGATACGCAAAGCCACGCGGACCCGTTGGCTAAAGTCGTCAGCACAGCGCAAGGGGCATGGCTTAATAATTACAGCGAGCGCCCATGGACAATGACCTTTCCTATTTTAGGCTTTGTTATGGCACTCAGTGCACTACTTTTCTCAAAATTAAACAAGCCAGCGCTTGGGCTTATTTCAACCAGCATAATGTTAATTGGCGTTATTATGACGGCAGGTGTGTCGTTGTTTCCATTTATTATGCCATCTGTTAATAACCCTGATATTAGCTTAACTATTTGGGATGCCGTGTCGAGCCACAGAACGCTTAATATTATGTTTGTTGCTGTTGTTATATTTATTCCGTTAATACTGGCCTACACCACCTGGTGTTACGTAAAAATGTGGCGCAGAGTAACGGTAGACGAAATTGAAAATAACACGCACGGTAGCTACTAAGGAGACTAAATTATGTGGTATTTCGCTTGGATTTTAGGTGTACTTTTAGCCTGTACCTTAGGTGTTATAAATGTAATGTGGTACGAGTTTCATCAAAATAAAAACAGCATAGCTGATGATGAACAACCGATGCACGATTTACTAAACGAAGCTAACAACACAAAAGATGACGACTAACCCCCGACCAAATCGCGCGCAGCAGCAATCTCTGCGCGCTTTTTTAAAAAAGCAAAGTAAGCCTGCGGGTGCATGGTTAAAGTTAAGTATTGCGCTGGGCACATTTAACGCTATTTTAATGATTGCAGGCGCGTACTTACTGGCTCACACTATTCATAACGTTATGTTTGCAGGTGCAAGCCTTAGCCAAGTAACTCACTTACTTTGGCCGCTTGCGGGGATTATTTTACTCAGGGCTCTATTTTTAGCTATTAGCGAAAGGCTCAGTGCTTATGCGGCACTTAAAATAAAATCGGCTATGCGCCAAACCTTATTAACCAAATTGACGCAACTTGGCCCAAGTTATATTGAACAACACGGCCAAGGCGCTACACTCAACACCTTACACGATGGCGTTGAAGCACTGCACGATTACTACGCTAAATATTTACCTGGCGTTGCTTACAGCGCGCTTATTCCGCTGGCAATATTAGTGGTTATATTCCCTACCGATTATAAGGCTGGCTTAATCTTTTTATTAACCGCCCCGCTTATTCCATTTTTTATGATTTTGGTTGGCCATAAAGCTGAAGCACTTAATCAACAGCGATGGAAACAACTTGCTGTACTTGGGAATTACTTTTTTGACCGCGTACAAGGTTTAACACAACTTAAATTGTTTAACGCAACGAAAAAAGAGCTTAAACAAATAGCCAACATTTCTGATGACTTTAGGCACGCCACACTCAGTGTTTTAAAAATTGCCTTTTTATCATCATTCGCACTGGAATTTTTAGCCACTATTAGTGTGGCACTGGTGGCGGTAATTATTGGTTTTAGGCTGTTTTTTGGCACGCTTGATTTTGCAACTGGCTTTGTTGTTTTACTACTCGCTCCAGAGTTTTATTTACCCCTGCGCCAATTAGGCAGCCATTACCATGCCCGTTTGCAAGGTATTAGTGCCGCAGCCGATATGATCGCTATTTTAAATGCTCCGCTTCCTGAACAATCACAGCAAAATGAAACAACGTTTGCGGCGCCTTTAAACTCAATAAGCATAAACAACTTAAACTTTACTTATCCCAATAGTCATGAAGGCATCAAAAATATAAACCTTACGTTACCCGGTAAAGGGTTAGTCGCTTTAGTGGGCGCAAGTGGCTCAGGTAAAAGTACTTTATTTGATTGTTTATTAGGGTTTCACCCACAGGTGATTGAGCAGATAAGTATTAATAATAAACCACTTGATGCGACAAGCATTAATACATTACAAAATTCAATAGCGTGGATACCCCAAACACCCACGCTATTTTATCAAAGCATTAGCGATAATATAAAAATAGCCAAACCAGATGCTACACAATTAGAAATTGAGCAAGCAGCTCGCCAAGCTGGCGCTTTAGATTTTATAAACACATTACCAAATGGCTTTAATACATTGATAGGTGAGCAAGGTGAAGGGCTTTCTGGCGGGCAAAAACAACGTATAGCCCTTGCACGGGCGTTTTTAAAACAAGCCCCTATTTTAGTGCTTGATGAACCCACAGCCCACCTTGATAGCCAAACCGAACACCTTATTCAGCAGGCTATAACTCATTACGCTAAAAACCATTTAGTGTTGGTCATTGCTCATCGGCTAAATACGGTGAAAAACGCGAATAACATCCTTGTTATGCAAAATGGCGAAATAGCACAGCAAGGCACCTACAGCCAACTTGAGCAGCAACAAGGCGCATTTAAATCACTCCTTAATTTGCAAGCACAAGGAGCAAACAATGACTAATTTTATTAGGCTATTAACGCTTTGCCGCCCGCATTATAAAGCCATGCTACTGGGTACCTTTTTAGCAACGCTAACGGTACTTGCAAACGTGGGCTTATTAGCCATATCGGGGTGGTTTTTAGCCTCAATGGCGGCAGCGGGTATTGCTGGCGTACACATGAACTACTTTACCCCTGCAGGAACCATTCGGTTTTTAGCGATTGTACGAACTGCATCACGCTATGGTGAGCGCTTAGTAACGCATAACGCGACATTTTTACTACTTAGTGAAATACGCGTTAATATGTTTGCCACGCTAAGCAAGCTAAATAATGTAGATTTAGCAATGAGTCGCAGCGCCGATTTAGTTAACCGCTTACAAAATGATGTAGATGCGCTCGATAAATTTTACTTAAACATATTACTGCCAATGCTAGTGGCGCTATTGAGTGTGCCAATTATTATGGTGTTTATGGCGGCTTATAATGCTAACGTTGCGCTTATTTGTTTTATCGGCATTTTATTAATTGGTGTTATTTTACCAGCTCTATTAAGTGCTAAATTAAATAAAAATAGTCATAAAGAAACACAGCTCAGTGCACAACTAAGATCAGAGCTTTCTGACACCCTAACAGGCCTTAGAGAACTGAGTATTTATCAAGCTCGTGCTGGGCAAATTTCAAAGTGTAATGAACTAAACGAGCAGTATAACCAACAACTTTTTAGTCGTCATAAAGCACTAGCAAATAGTGACGGTTTAAGTCTGCTGGTGGTACAACTCGCTATGCTTGGCGCAATAGTCACTATTGTACCTTTGGTTTATAGCGGCGCTATGGTAAATGTTGAGCTGGCTATGCTAAGCCTATTTGTATTAGCAAGCTTTGAAAGTGTTTTACTGCTCCCTAACGCGTTTATAGAGCTGCCCAATGTACTCAAAGCCGCTGAGCGCCTATTTACACTTGAAGATAAAGTCACAGCGCAAGAAGCTAATAGCACTAAGTTAATTGAGATACAGTTTGATAAAAACAACACAACTTTAGCGCTTAATAACATTGCCTATAAATACCAGGAGCACACCGCTTTAACTAATATCAGCTTTACCCTTAAAGCACAGCAAAAAGTAGCGATTGTAGGCAGAAGCGGCAGTGGTAAAAGCACATTGGTTAATTTACTCACCGGCTTATGGCCAGTGCAGCAAGGCAGCATTAGGCTAAGTGATGAAAATAACGCAGAAGATCTTCACGCACTAAGCAGCAACACCCGCGCAAGCGTTATTAATATACTCGCGCAGCAGCACCATATTTTCGATGGCACACTCAGTGAAAATTTACGCTATGCAAAGCCAAACGCCACAAAAGAAGAAATGCTTGAAGCCATTAACCTTGCCCAGCTAGCGCCTTGGTTTAATGCGCTACAAGATGGTCTAAAAACACGTTTAGGCACAGGCGGAAGAAGCGTTTCTCAAGGCCAATCAAGGCGTATAGCCATTGCGCAAGCTTTATTACAAAACCCAGCCATTTTAGTCCTTGATGAGCCTACTGAAGGGCTTGATAATCAATCTAAGCAAACGGTAATGAACGCTATTATGCAGGTAATGAGTAACGCAAGTGTACTCACCATTACCCACGACCCAGCTCTTTTAGCGCAAATGGATAATATTATTTGGCTAGAAAATGGCAACCTAGTAGCACAAGGTACTCATAAAGCGCTTAGCGAAGAGTATACCGATTACGTTGCCTTAACTACTCGGTTTTAAAACGCTGATTGATACATCGATAACGCCGACTTTAGGGTCGGCAATTTTTTTAAACATACCTAGCGATAAATCAATAACCCGCCCTCTAACGTAAGGACCTCTATCGTTAATTCTTACGATTACCGATTTATTATTTGCCAAGTTTGTAACTTTCACTTTTGTACCAAAGGGTAAATCTAAATGCGCAGCTGTGGATGCGTTTTGGCTAAATGTTTCACCGTTTGCCGTTGTACGACCATGGTATTTATTAGCGTAAAAAGAGGCTTTACCTAACTGAGTACGCTCGCCATTGGCAGAGGTAACTATAGGTTGGCTGCTACACGCAGCTAAAATTGATAAAAAACTGAGAGTAAAAATTAACTTAGTAAAAGACATAACTGCGCTTTAATTATAAAAATTCGCGCAAAGGTTAACCTTACGTGGCTGAGTGTGTACTGAATTAAAGTATGTTTCAGGCAATAAAAAACCACCGTCGATTACTCTAAGGTGGTTTTTTAAAAGTAAAAAACGCTTATCTTACGATTCCGCGCTCAGAGCTTTTTACAAAATCAATCATAGTTTGTACTGCAGGGTACTTAGCGGCATCATCGCTGAGCGAGGCAATTGCTTCATCAACACTTAAGCTCTTACGATAAAACGCTTTATAAGCACGGCGTACAGCCATAATTTCATCGCTTTCAAAGCCACGGCGCTTCATACCTTCTTTATTGGTCGCTGCAGGGCCTGCAGGCATACCAATGGTGGTTACAAATGGCGGTACATCTTTATTAACACCTGAGTACATGCCAATAAAGGCATGATCACCAATTTTACAAAACTGATGCACACCTGAGTTACCACCTAAAATAACCCAATCACCTACATGCACATGGCCTGCAACGCTTGCATTGTTAGCAAATATAACGTTGTTGCCAATTACAGCATCGTGAGCAACGTGGGTATACGCCATAAATAAGTTGTTGCTACCAATTTTAGTAACACCTTGATCCTGAATAGTACCACGGTGAATCGTTGCGCACTCACGAATAACGTTATTGTCGCCTATGATAAGCGTGGTTGGTTCGTTGTTATATTTTTTGTCTTGGCAGGCTTCGCCCACTGACGCAAATTGAAAAATATGATTGCCAGAGCCAATTGTAGACGGCCCTTTAATAACAACGTGAGACTCAATAATACAGTCATCACCGATCACAACATCATTGCCAATATAACTATATGGACCAACTGAGACATTGTTGCCTAGTTTAGCGCCAGGTTCGATTATTGCTGTAGAATGGATCACTATTAAAACTCTCTTCTCGCACACATAATTTCGGCACTACATACTACTTTGCCGTCGACTCTTGCTTCAGCGGCAAATTTCCATATATTGCGACGCTCTTTTAAAAACTCTACATGTAAATGCATAGTATCGCCTGGTACTACAGGCTGCTTAAAACGCGCATTATCTACTGCAGCAAATAAGTAAAGCTCATTATCGCCACGGTTTTCAACGGTTTTAAAACCAAGTAAACCAGTTGCTTGCGCCATTGCCTCTAATATTAGCACACCTGGGAAAATTGGCTGGTTTGGAAAGTGACCAGTAAAAATCGGCTCATTAACTGTTACGTTTTTAATCGCATGTAGTTTTTCGCCTGGTGTAAAATCAATAACACGATCAACTAAAAGCATCGGGTAGCGATGGGGTAATAAACTTAAAATTTCTTGAATATCAAGGCTATTTAATTCGTTTGCCAAAATAGCATCCTTATTTGTGTTCAACGTTTATGACTTAGCCAATGCTTCAAGCGCTTTAAGACGAGCTTTCATGTCTGAAAGATTACGCAAGTGAGCAATTGATTTACGCCATTCTTTATTAGTTGTATGGGGCATACCAGATGAGTAAATACCCGGCTCGGTGATCGATTTAGTCACCATACTCATGCCGGTAATTATAACACCATCACATACTGACATGTGACCATTAATTGCTGTCATCCCGCCAATTTGGCAGTTTTTGCCTATGGTGACACTGCCAGCCAGTACAGTACAACCTGCAATGGCAGTACCCGAGTTAACTTCAACGTTGTGTGCTATTTGACATTGGTTATCAATGATTACATTGCTATGTATAATCGTGTTATCAAGTGCGCCACGGTCAATTGTTGTGCTTGCGCCCACTTCAACCTTGTCACCAATAATCACAGAGCCTAGCTGTGGTATTTTAACCCACTGCCCGCGCTCGTTTGCATAGCCAAATCCGTCACTGCCAACCACCGTATTTGCTTGGAACAAACAATCAGCGCCAATTTCAACATCGTGATAAATAGTTACACTCGGCCAAAGCTTTGTGCCAGAACCTATTTTAACACGTTCGCCAATAAAACTGTTCGGACCAATTTGTGCATTATCACCAATAACAGCGCCGGCTTCTATCACTGCATTTGCACCAATAGCTGCGCTTGCACTTACTGTTGCACTTGGGTGAATAGTGGCACTGGCATGAATACCCTGCTGCGCCGATTGCGGGGTTGTATCCATAAATTGTGCAAGCTTTGCGTAACTTACATACGGATTGCCAACAATGATTTTTGCGCCATTAAAATACGGCGCATCGGCTTCGCTAAGAATAACTGCGCTGGCTTGCGTGGTTTCAAGCTGGGTGCGATATTTTGAGTTCGCTAAAAATGCAATATGCCCAGAACGGGCATTTGCAAGTGTAGCTATTTTTGTAATTTCTAAAGCGCCATCACCTTGAAGCTCGGCGCCTAGAAGTTCCGCAATATGCGAAAGCGTATAATTTTGCATAGAGTGATTATTTCTTACTAACTGCTGATACAACTTTGCTTGAAAGATCAGTTACTTCTTTAGGGTTAAAGTAAATAGTTGTGTCTTTAACTTTAACTTCATCGAAGTCGCCATCTTTAGCAATTTCTTCAATTGTTTTAATGATTAAACCTTGAACCTTAGCAAGCTCTTGGTTTTGACGTGCTTTAATTTCTTGCTCTAAAGGACGGCCTTTTTCAGCAAGGTTTTTTTGCATGCCTTGGATTTTATCGCGTAATGCATCTTTTTGAGCTTGGCTCATAGTAGTGCTTTCACGCTTAAATTTTTCTGCTTCAAAGCGGATATCGCCTTGTAGTTTTTCCAGCTCTTGACGACGCTCAGCAAACTCAGTTTGTAAAGACTGCTCAATTTTAGCCATTTGAGGAATTTGCTTGTAGATCTCTTGCATATCAACAATGCCTACTTTGTGAGCGAAAGCACTTGCAGAGGTGCCCATCATTAATGTTGCTAACACGGCTACTGCTGTTGATTTAAATAATTTTTTCACAAAAAACTCCTTTAGAAAGTGTTACTAATATTAAAGCTGATGGTCTTTGTATCGTCATCTTCTTCTTTTTGCAATGGATACGCAAAACTAATCAGCATTGGACCCATTGGAGAGATCCATTGTAAAGATAAACCGGTCGATACCCTAAAGCGCATAGGATCAGAGTAATCGTCTAACTTAGCACGCTCATCTGGCGCTAAGTTTTGGAAACGGTCAACGTTAAATTCAGTATCCCACACGTTAGCAGCATCTACAAAGAAACTGGTACGTACAGAGCTGGTGTTTTCTTCATCTAAGAACGGCGTAGGTACAATTAGCTCCATACCTGCAACCGCTTTTGCATTACCACCGATACGCCCTTGTGGTACTAAAATATCAAACTCTTCTGAGCCACCAATACTACCGGTTGTAGTCCCATCAGCATTTGGAGTACCTGGAATTGATAAAGGAATACGCGATACAGCACGAGGTAATATTGTATTACGGTCAAAGCCACGTAGTTCCATTTCAGTTATACGGAAGTACTCTTGGAACGGCAGTGTTTGCTCATAGCCATTAGTCGACCCATAGCCATTACCGTAACCAAGCGCTGCACGTGTTGAGAACACCCAACGGTGGTCATTAGAAATAGGCCAGTAAAAACGCGAATCATAGTTCAGTTTAAAGTACTGAAGATCTGAATTAGGCGTTGTGGCTGTTAAATTTAATGTTTGGCGCGAACCCGCTGTTGGGAATAAACCACGGTTAACGGTAATACGCGACCAACCAACGCTTAGCTCATATTTAGTAAAGTCAAAGCCAGCATCTGGGTTTTCTTCATCTAAGAAGGTTTCGCGAAGTACACGTGTTTGCTCGTACTCAGCAATTTCTGATAGTTCTTCTTGAATCCAACGTACACCAAAGTTAACACGGTTTACCGCATCAATTGGGAAGCCAATGTTGGTACCAATACCATAACTTGTTGACTTATAATCTACTAAACTAAATTTACTGGCATCGTAGTTGTTGTAGAAAATACTGCTGCCTTGCGATACGCCATCTGGCGTAAAGTAAGGGTCAGTGTACGACAAGCTAATGCTTTCAGAACCTGTCGAGGTATTTAGATTTAAGCCAATTTGGTTACCCGTGCCTAAAAAGTTAGATTCGGTGACACCAATATTAAACTGCAAACCTGCATATGAACCATATGCTAAGCCCGCATTAAAGCTACCTGCCGATTGCTCTTTTACCGTAAAGTCTACATCAACTTGGTCATCCACACCCGGTACTGGTACTACGTTAAAATCAACAGTTTCCATGTACGGTAAACGTTGGATTTGCAGTTTTGAGCGCTCAAGGTTTTGATTGGATAACCATGCACCTTCAAGTTGTGTCATTTCGCGGCGAACTACTTCATCAGCGGTATTTTGGTTACCACCCACAATAATACGGCGAACGTATACACGTTTACCCGGATTTACCGACAGCGTAAGTTGCACTTCTTGTTTTTCATCGTCAATTTCTGGAATTGTACGAACTTCGGCATTGGCATAACCAAAGCGCGCTAAATAGCTTTTTATAAATTCTTCAGATGAAGTAACTACAGAGCCGTTATACAGCTCACCGGCGCGAAGTGGAATAACGCTTTTGATTAGCTCTTCTCGGCCAAGTAAATCACCGATAAAGTCAAAACCTTTAACCGTATACTTAACACCTTCAGTTAAGTTAGCCGTTACATACACTGACTCTCGCTCAGGGCTTACTGATACTTGCGTTGAATCAATATTAAAACGTAAGTAACCACGGTCCAGATAAAAACTACGGATTTTTTCTAAATCGCCTTCAATGGTTTGTTTTTGGTAACGGTCGCTACCCATAAACTGCCACCATGGTAAATCTTGTTGCGATTCAGCAAGCTTTAAAAGCTCTTCGTTAGAGAATAATTCGTTACCTACTAAGTTGATTTGACGAATAGAGGCGGCTTCGCCTTCGTCAAATTCTAGCTTAAGCTTTACACGGTTACGTGGCAGCTTAGTTACGCTAATATCAACGGTGGCGTTGTATTTACCAATACTGTGGAAAAACTCAACTAAGCCCTTTTCGATATTATCGATAACAGTTTTATCAAGTGGTTCACCTTGGCGAATATCTTGCTGATCGAGTGATTCGTTAAGCTGCTCATCTTTTATATCTTTATTGCCTTCAAACTCAATAAAGCTAATAGTAGGACGCTCAGTAACTTTGAAAATAACGTTATTACCATCGCGTAACGCTTTGATGTTGTCAAAGTGACCTGAACGATAAAGTGACTTTATTGTTTTTGAAATCGTATAGTCATCAACGTTATCGCCCACATTGATAGGAACATGCGTAAGTGCTGCACCAAGTGCTACACGTTGCAAGCCTTCAATTTTTAAATCTTCAACAATAAAGGAGTTTTGGCCTAGGGCTGCAAAGCTTGCACCCAATAAACTTGAAACTGCCAAATGTTTTTTTATAGCCATTTTATTATCTTTATCCTTTACAACTGTATTACCGCTTAACATCAAAACTAATAGTTAGTGATGCTTACAATCGTGTTCTAATTAGTAATTGTCACGCTGTAACTACAAACGCGATACATCATTGAACAAAGCGAAACATGTTAAAAATATGAGCAGCAAGGCGCCCACTTTAAAACCAAATTCTTGTGTCTTTTCAGAGACCGGCTTTTTACGGAAAAGTTCAATTATGTAATACATTAAGTGTCCACCATCAAGCACTGGCAGAGGCAATAAATTAAATACACCTAAGTTAACGCTAATTAGCGCTAAAAAGCTTAAAAAGGCAACTAGTCCGTAGCTTACGCTAGTTCCTGCCCCAACTGCAATGCCCACAGGACCACTTAAATTTTTAACCGAAACCTGACCTGTAATTAAATTACCAATCATGTCAAAGCTAAGCGTTATAAGGCGCCAAGTCTCTTGAGTACCACGAGCAATACTATCAAGCGGACCAAAGCTTCGGGTCTCAACATAGCCCTCAGGCCAAGGCTGAACAACCGGCGCAACGCCTAAAAACCCTTGCTCAACACCTTGTTCATTAATACGCGATTTAGGCGTTACTATTACGCTATTTATACTATCTTGTCTTTTTACACTAAATTGTAAAGATTTGTTAGCCGATTGCGTAATAAGATTAACTAATTGCTGCCAATCGCTTATTGTTTCACCATTTACGGCGATAATCGTATCGTTAACTTGTAAATTTGCCACTTCGGCAGCAGAGTTTTTAGTAATAGCCGCAATCGTTAATGTGGCTTGGGGTCTAAAGGGGACAATACCTAACGAACTCAGTGGTGGCACATCTTGTTTATCAAGCTTCCAACCTTCGACGTTGAGTATTTTTGTTTGCTCTTGGTAGTTCTGATTACGCACAACAACGGGCACGCTTTGTTCACCTAAGCTCGACATAAGTGCAAACGTTGCATCTTGCCAAGTAGTAATATCATCACCGCCAATTTTAATGATTTGCTCTGAGGGCATAATGCCCGCTTGCTCTGCACGGCTTCCTTCGGTAATGCTACCTACCACAGGTTTTACCGACTGTACGCCCACCATATACATAGTAGCAAGTGCTACAATGGCGAATAAAAAGTTTGCCAACGGCCCGGCGGCAACAATCGCTATACGCGCCTGAACAGATTTAGCGTTAAATGATAAATGACGCTCACTTTGAGGTACTTCATCAACACGCTCATCAAGCATTTTAACGTAGCCACCCAGTGGGATAGCAGCTATTACATATTCTGTATTATACTTATCGTGCCATTTTATAAGTGGTTTACCAAAGCCGATTGAAAAGCGCAGTACTTTAACGCCCATCTTACGGGCAACCCAGAAGTGTCCATACTCATGAATAGCAACTAAAATACCTAACGCTAAAATAAACGAGCCAAGGTTCCAAAAAAAATCTAACATATTAATGAATCACTTTTGTTACTAGCTGCGCCGCACGTTCACGGGCTAATTTGTCACACTCTAAAATGTCTTCCAAACTTTGTACGTTCGTAAATGTCGCATCGTCGAGTGTTTGTGCATTAATTTTATAAATGTCAGTAAAGCCAATTTGACCTTTTAAAAATGCCGCAACAGCAATTTCGTTTGCCGCGTTAACGGTGGTAGTTGCACCTTGCCCGGCACTGCACGCATTAATAGCGAGTTGTAAATTTGGATAACGGTCGAAGTCGGGCTTAGTAAACGAAAAATCACAAAGATCCGAAAAGTTTAGTGGCTTCACCCCAGCATCTATCCGCTCAGGATAAGCAAGCGCATGGGCTATAGGCGTGCGCATATCAGGGTTACCCATTTGCGCTAAAATAGAGCCATCGTGGTATTGCACCATAGAATGAATAATACTTTGCGGGTGGATCACCACATCAATATCGCGGGTGTCACAATTAAATAGCCATTTAGCTTCAATAAATTCAAGCCCTTTGTTCATCATGGTAGCTGAATCTACCGATATTTTTTGCCCCATAGACCAATTTGGATGCGCGACGGCTTCGCTAACTGTTACATCTTTTAAGGTGTTTATATCGCGCGTTAAAAATGGACCACCGGAGCCGGTAAGTAAAAGTTTGCTTACGCCATTTTCTTGTAAATTTTGATCAGCATTTGCGTTTTGAAGTGAGTGAGGTAAGCACTGAAAAATAGCGTTGTGCTCGCTATCAATGGGTAACAATGTGGCTTTGTGCTGTTTTACCTTATCAATAAACAATTGTCCTGACATAACCAACGATTCTTTGTTGGCCAGGAGTACTTTTTTACCGGCCTCAACAGCACTTAGTGTAGGCAGTAAACCGGCAGCGCCCACAATAGCCGACATAACGGTATCTACATCGGGGTGCGCACATAAATCGCTCATAGCCTGCTGTGAATGCATTACTAAGGTTTGGCACGGCGTATTATTTAAATAAGACGATAGTTGCTCTGCAGCGCTTTGTGTAGCCATAACTGCATATAACGGCTCATGCTCAATACACAGTTCAGCCATTTTTTTAGCATTGTTGCCTGCTGTTAAAGCAAATACGTTAAATAACGTTTTATTTCTTGCGACTACGTCTAATGTACTTAAACCGATTGAACCTGTGGCGCCTAAAATAACAAGTTGTTGCTGTTGGCTCATAAACTCAAGGTCCATGCATAACACATTACAAACATAGGTGCTGCAGCAGTTAAACTGTCGATTCTGTCTAAAATACCGCCATGCCCAGGTAAACAGCGGCCGCTGTCTTTTAGGCCTGCTTCACGTTTAAACATACTTTCGAGCAAGTCACCAACAGCCGAAAATAAAGCAATAAATGCGGTCATTAAGGCATAAATAGGCCATACAGAAAAGTCCACACCGGTAAAGTGACAAAATGCTAAAACAAATATAATTGATGCAACCACACCGCCGGCTAGGCCTTCGATGGTTTTGTTTGGGCTTACCTTTGGCATTAACTTGTGCTTACCAAAACTTTTACCTGTAAAGTAAGCCCCTACATCGGCACTCCACACAATACCCAGTACAACTAAAATCAGTACCGAGCCAAAATGCGTTGATTCAGCGTATTGGGCGCTGCGTAAGGTGTTAAGTGCTAGCCAAAGAGGAACCAAGGTAAGCAACCCTGCAATACCACGCATTACTAAGCCTTCGTTCCATGCTTTAGCCATAGCTGGGTAGCGCCAAATTAAATAACTGGCCACAATCCACCATGCAAACGAGAGCGTAAACAGGTAATTAGCATCACCAACCAACTGGCCGTTTTGCCACAAAGACTCTATTGACCAATGTAAATTTAATAGCGCCAATAAGGCGGCGACTAACACGACAAATGCGCCGCGCTTTAATTTTCCACACAGGCCCATAAATGCAGACCACTCCCACGCGCCAAGTAAAACAATAATACCGGCGAAATAACTAAACAGTGTTAGTGGAGTATAAAAAACCAAGGCTAGCGCTAACGGCGCTAATACAACCGAGGTTAAAATTCGTTGTTTTAACAAAATTGTGACCCTTATTCTATTTTAGGTTTGAGCGAGTAATTGTTTTATTTGTTCGCCCGTACAACCAAAACGTCTTTCTCTGGCAACGTAACACGCAATGGCCTCTGCAAATGCGGCTTCGTTAAAATCAGGCCAAAGAGTGTCGGTAAAGTAAAGTTCCGCGTATGCAGCTTGCCATAGTAAAAAGTTACTAATACGAACATCACCACCCGTGCGAATTAATAAATCCGGCTCGGCTTGGTCTGCCATGCTCATATGCTGTGCTATGCGCTCTTCTGTAACATCCTCAGCCTTGAGTTGTCCGTTTTCAATTTGTAATGCAAGTTGCTTTGCTGCATTTACCATATCCCATCTACCGCCATAATTAGCGGCTACATTTAAATGCAAACCGGTGTTATCTGCTGTTAGCTCATGCGCAGCGTTTACTTTGCTACGTAAACTTTCAGAGAATCGTGATAAATCTCCAATAATGGTCAGTTTTACATTATTTTTATGAAGCTTTTTGACTTCCTTTGTTAAAACAAACAAAAAAAGCTCCATTAACGTGTTTACTTCGTCTTCGGGGCGGCGCCAGTTTTCACTACTAAAAGCAAATAAGGTTAACGATTGTATCCCTAATTTAGTACAAAACTGAACAGATTGACGAACTGCGTCCACGCCTTTTTTATGCCCGAACACACGAGGTCTATTTCTAGCTTGTGCCCAACGCCCGTTACCATCCATGATGATGGCAACATGTTTAGGTAAGCATTGCTGTGAAATTGTGTCAGCGTCTAGAACCATAAATATTGAGTATTCCATAAAAAAACGCCGCCTAGTATACCCTAGACGGCGTTTCAAAACTAATATATTTCATAACCTACATTGAGGTTATTTAGCTGCTTAGATTTCCATCAATTCAGCTTCTTTAGCAGTTAATTGCGTATCCATTTCTTTAATGAATTTATCTGTAAGCTTTTGAATTGTATCTTCTGCTTGACGCGCTTCATCTTCAGAAATTTCTTTATCTTTTAATAACGATTTAATATCGCCGTTAGCATCACGACGAATGTTACGCACAGCAACACGGCCGCTTTCTACTTCGCCACGTACAATTTTAATCAAATCTTTACGACGCTCTTCTGTAAGCGGAGGAAGTGGCACACGAATTACCGTACCTGCAGACATTGGGTTTAAACCTAAGTCAGACGCCATAATTGCTTTTTCTACAGCTTGCGCTAAAGACTTATCGAATACGCCAATAGCTAGAGTACGAGAGTCTTCAATTGTTACATTAGCCACTTGGTTAAGTGGCGTATCAGCGCCGTAGTACGATACCATGATACCGTCTAATATTGCCGGATGAGCACGGCCCGTACGGATTTTTGATAATTGACTACCTAATGCTGCTACACTTTTTTGCATGCGCTCTTGCGCATCTTTTTGAATATCGTTAATCACGGTTTAATCCTAATTATTTGATTACTTCATCTGAGGCTTGTGAAGAGATAAGCGTGCCTTCTTCTTCACCCATAATTACGCGTTTTAACGCGCCTGATTTATTCATGTTAAATACGCTCAATGGCATATTATGATCGCGAGCGAGTGTAAACGCCGCTAAATCCATTACTTTTAGTTCTTTATCAATGATTTCATTGTAGCTTAAATGACGATAAAGCGTGGCATCTGGGTTTTTAACCGGATCATCACTGAATACGCCATCAACCTTAGTGGCTTTAATTACCGTGTCGGCTTCAATTTCAATACCGCGTAAACACGCAGCAGAGTCAGTGGTAAAGAACGGGTTACCTGTGCCTGCTGAAAAAATAACAACGCGGCCAGATTTCAATAAGCTAATTGCTTCGGCCCAGTTATATGCGTCACACACGCCGTTTAGTGGAATTGCCGACATTAAACGACAATTAACAAATGCACGGTGTAGCGCATCACGCATTGCAAGGCCATTCATTACCGTTGCAAGCATACCCATGTGATCGCCCACTACGCGGTTCATACCAGCCTCAGCTAGCGAGCCACCACGTAAAAAGTTACCACCGCCGATAACCAAACCCACTTCTACGTCAAGCTCTACCAGCTCTTTAATCTCTTGAGCCATACGATCTAATACTTTAGGGTCGATGCCGAAGCCTTCGTCTCCCATTAAAGCTTCACCACTTAATTTAAGAAGAACACGTCTAAAAATAGGTTTACGATTGATAGTCATAGTATTGGGGCCAACTTTTTATTGAATTATGGGTAAAAAATAACCGCGCTTATGATAAACATAAAAGCGCGGTTATTTTAAAGAATTTCTAAGCGTGACGCAAAAGCAAATAGTACTTTAATGGCATCTAATTTCCTTATGCATCACAAATAGTTAATCTTACTCGCCTTTAGCAGCTGCAATTTGAGCAGCAACTTCAGCAGCAAAATCTTCTTCTTTCTTCTCGATACCTTCACCAACTTCTACACGTGCGAAGCTAGTAACTGTTGCGTTTTTCTCTTTAAGAATTTCGCCAACAGATTTTTTAGGCTCCATGATGAAAGCTTGACCAGTAAGAGAAACCTCACCAGTAAATTTCTTCATGCGGCCAACAACCATTTTTTCAGCGATTTCAGCAGGCTTACCTTCGTTCATCGCGATGTCGATTTGTACTTGCTTTTCTTTTTCAACAACGTCAGCAGGTACATCTTCAGGCGTTAAGTACTCTGGGTTTGACGCAGCAACGTGCATTGCAATGTGCTTAAGAGTCTCTTCATCAGCAACACCTGCAACAACAACACCGATACGCTCACCGTGACGGTATTCAACAAGTGTTTCACCCGTGATGTACTGAAGGCGACGTACGTTGATGTTTTCGCCAATCTTAGTTACTAGCTCAACACGGTCTTCTTCAAACTTAGCTTGTAAGTCTTCGATAGTGATTGTTTCAGCGATAGCAGCGTCAGCAACTTTGTTAGCAAATGCTAAGAAGCTTTCGTCTTTTGCTACGAAGTCAGTTTGACAGTTAACTTCTACAAGTACTGCAACACCATCGTTTTTCTTGATGATGATAGTACCTTCAGCAGCAATGTTACCTGCTTTTTTAGCAGCCTTTGCAGCACCGCTCTTACGCATGTTTTCAATCGCTAACTCGATGTCGCCATCAGTTTCAGTTAACGCTTTTTTACAATCCATCATGCCAGCGCCAGTACGCTCGCGTAATTCTTTAACTAGGGCAGTAGTTACAGCCATTAGTAAATCCTCAAATCAGGTATTAGATAAGCGGGTAAACCGCTCTACAAGAATAGCAAGTCTTCACCTTAAAAAGATGAAGACTTGATGACAGCTAATTACTCAGCTTCTACAAAGTCGTCTTTCTCAGCTTGAGCAACGATGTTGTTCTCACGACCTTCAGTGATAGCAGCTGCAACAGAGCTAGTGTAAAGGTTGATTGCACGGATAGCATCATCGTTACCAGGTACGATATAATCAACACCGTCTGGGTTAGAGTTAGTATCAACGATTGCAACAACTGGAATACCTAGGTTGTTAGCTTCACGGATAGCAATGTGCTCGTGATCAGCATCGATAACGAAGATAGCGTCTGGAAGGCCACCCATGTTTTTGATACCGCCAAGGCTCTTTTCAAGCTTTTCCATTTCGCGAGTAAGCATTAACGCTTCTTTCTTAGTTAACTTCTCGAAAGTACCGTCTTGGCTTTGCGCTTCAAGGTCTTTAAGACGCTTGATTGACTGACGAACTGTTTTCCAGTTAGTTAACATACCACCTAACCAGCGGTGGTTAACGAAGAACTGGTCGCTTTGTAAAGCAGCTTCTTTAACTGCTTCGCTTGCTGCGCGCTTAGTACCAACGAAAAGAACTTTACCTTTGTTTGCAGCAGCACTTGATAAAAACTTAAGTGCGTCGTTGAACATTGGTACTGTTTGCTCAAGGTTGATGATATGTACACGGTTACGTGCGCCGAAGATGAAAGGCTTCATCTTAGGGTTCCAGTAACGTGCTTGGTGACCAAAGTGAACACCAGCTTGAAGCATATCGCGCATTGAAACGTTTGCCATTTTGTAAATCCTCTATGTAGTTTAGGGTTAGGCCTCCACATATCCCATAGCACCAACACCGAAGTATTTAAACTTCAAATGCACCCAAGTGTATGTGACGATACGTGTGTGTGTTAAAATAAAATTGTGTTTGCCTTAAATACAAAAAATCATTTAAGAATTTATTTGTAAAAAGACGGCGCGCTTTATACCATATTAAAATTAAATACTCAACGTCGCGTGCAAAATTTGTGCGACGATAAATGTTAAAAAATGCAACTTTGGAGCCTCAATGAGCGCTGTGATCAAGACCCCTGAAGAAATTGAAAAAATGCGTGTAGCCGGGCGTTTAGCGGCAGACGTACTTGAAATGATTGAACCACATGTAGTGCCGGGTGTGACTACTGATGAGCTAAATACAATTTGTCATGATTATATTGTAAATGTGCAAGATGCTATCCCTGCGCCGTTAAATTACCACGGTTTTCCTAAGTCGGTATGTACCTCTGTAAATCATGTAATTTGTCATGGCATTCCAAATGACAAACCGTTAAAAGATGGCGATAGCGTCAACATTGATGTCACCGTAATTAAAGATGGATACCATGGCGATACCTCTAAAATGTTTCATGTAGGTACACCTAATATTCAAGGTAAGCGTCTTGCACAAGTAACACAAGAAAGCTTATACCTTGCTATAAAAATGGTAAAACCTGGTGTGCGTTTAGGCGATATTGGTGAAGCAATCCAAAAATACGCTGAGAGCTTTAATTACTCTATTGTACGTGAATACTGCGGCCACGGTATAGGTAGCGAATTCCACGAAGAGCCACAAGTAATGCACTACGGTAAAGCAGGTACTGGCGAAACCCTTAAAGCGGGTATGTGTTTAACAATAGAGCCAATGGTTAACGCAGGTAAGCGCCAGTGTAAACTTTTAAAAGATGAGTGGACTGTTGTTACACGCGACCGTAGTTTGTCTGCACAGTGGGAACATACCTTATTAGTGACTGAAAATGGTGTTGAAATTTTAACGCTGCGATCGGATGATACTATCGACAGGATTATCGAACACTAATAACAAAACCACAGCATATGATAAGTACAGCTTGTTATATGTGAAAGGTTCAATAAGGAGCCAGCCCACGTGGCATTACCCAACAAAGTAAAAAAGTTGCTTAGCGATGCTGAGCAGCTGAGCGATTATCGCGATTGTTCTAGCTATTTTTATAAGTGGTTACATAACGAATTCTCTAAGCAACCAGTTGGTAA
Source organism: Pseudoalteromonas sp. S3776 (assembly GCF_005886915.1). NCBI lineage: Bacteria > Pseudomonadati > Pseudomonadota > Gammaproteobacteria > Alteromonadales > Pseudoalteromonadaceae > Pseudoalteromonas > Pseudoalteromonas sp. S3776. The sequence goes on from NZ_PNCU01000025.1 coordinate 35,975, forward strand.
TTTAATTAATGCCCGGGCAGAGTTTATAGACCGCCTGCTAATTAAACTGTTTCACGTTTACGATTTAGCTCATGAACCTGATCTAGCCCTTATTGCTGTGGGCGGTTACGGGCGTGGCGAGTTACACCCCTACTCCGACATTGACTTTTTATTGCTCGTTACGCAACCGCCTAGCGAGCAAATCTGCGAAAAAATAGGCCAGTTTGTTACCATGCTTTGGGATCTCAACCTTGAGATAGGCCATAGTGTGCGTACCATTGAACAAGCCATAGAGCAAAAGCGTGAAGACGTTACCTTTGCCACCAGCTTGCTTGAAAGTCGCCTAATTTTTGGTAACCACATTGAGTTTGAAAAACTCAAAACACATATTATCGAGACCCCCGTTTGGCGCTCCGGCGAATTTTTTGTGGCCAAAGTACAAGAGCAAAACTTACGTCATAAAAAATGCCATGGCACAGCGTATAACCTAGAGCCAAACATTAAAGAAAACCCAGGTGGACTGCGCGACTTGCAAACCATTATTTGGGTTGCTAAAAAGCACTTTAGAGCCGAAACCTTACAAGAGCTCATTAACCACGGCTACTTAACGCATGAAGAGTTTCAAGAGCTTTCAGAGTGCCTAGAAAACCTTTGGAATATTCGCTTTGCATTGCATTTAGCCGCTGGGCGCTCAGAAAACCGCTTACTGTTTGACCACCAACCCAACGCCGCAGAAATACTCGGGTTTGGAAGTGATGGTAAAGCGTCAGTTGAGCGTATGATGAAACGCTTATTTAGAATAATGAGCCGCGTACGCGAGCTTAATCAAATGCTGTTATCTTACTTTGAAGAAAGTATCATGCCAGAGAGCAGCGAAGCACCAGTAATTGAGTTAGACAAAGACTTTGAACGTGTTGGCCACCAAATAAGGGTTAAAAACCCATCGGTATTTTTTAGACGCGATCAACTGTTTGTTTTGTTTGAGCATATTGCCGACAATCCCGAAATTACGCATATTTACCCAAGTACTATTCGTACCATTAGGCAAGTACGCAGGCGCCTATTAGGTGATTTACAAGATTATGCGGCATGTCGCGAAGCATTTATGCGTATTGTAAAACACCCAAACGGCATGGGCCGCGCATTTACGCTCATGCACAAGCACGGCATGTTGGCCGCCTATTTACCACAGTGGCGTAATATATTTGGGCAAATGCAGTTTGATTTATTTCATGCCTACACGGTAGATGAGCACACCCATAAATTAATCAATAATATTTACCAATATTTTGATAAATCTAAAGTGAGCGAGTTTCCTATTTGTAGTGAAATAGTAACCCGTATGGATAAGCCCGAGCTGCTTTATTTAGCGGGTATTTTTCATGATATTGCGAAAGGCCGTGGGGGCGATCATTCAGAGCTTGGATCGGTTGATGCTATTGCTTTTTCTAAATTGCATGGTTTCCCCTCATCTGATGGCAAGCTTATTTCGTGGCTCGTTGGTAACCATTTACTTATGTCGGTTACAGCACAACGTAAAGATATAAATGACCCAGGTGTAATTAAAGACTTTGCATCACGGGTAAAAAATGAGCGCCAGCTCGACTACCTCTATTGTTTAACCGTTGCCGATATACGCGCTACCAACGATAATTTATGGAATGATTGGAAAAACACGTTACTGCGCGAACTCTACCTGCATACTCAGCGCGCATTGCGCCTAGGGCTTGAAAACCCAATGGATCAACGCGACCAAATACGCGATAAAAAACACCAAGCTAAACAGCGCTTACTTAATTTGGGCTACCTAGAAAACCAAATTGATTTAATTTGGAGCCGCTTTAAAGCCAATTACTTTACTGCCTTTAGCGAGCAGCAAATATCATGGCAAAGTGAACACCTATTAAAATGCGCAGACTTGAGCCTACCCAGTGTCATTGTTTCTGATAAAGCAATGCATGGTGGCACGCAAGTGTTTGCTTATAGCCCCTACTCTGGGCCGTTATTCGCTCGCTTAGTTAGCGTAATTGGTTCTAAAAAGGCGCAAATACAACACGCGCAGGTGCTTACAACTAAAGATGGCTACGCCCTATTTAACTTTGTAATACTTGAAGTGAGCGGCGACCCTATTGCAAGTAGCCGTGCTCAGTCAATTAAACGTGGGCTTGAGCAAGCACTGAACGAGCCACGTAAAAAAATACGCTTTAAAAAGAATCGCTCGCAACGATTTAAAGACTTTAATATTAAACCCAAAATTGTACTGCGCCCGCACGCGCGTAAAGATCGCAGCCTAATAGAAATTCAAGCTGTAGATATACCCGGTTTACTAACCAAAATTGCCGAAGTTTTCCAAGCGCATTTATTGCACATTCACGCTGCCCGTATCACAACGGTAGGTGAACGTGCTGAGGATTTCTTTGTCGTATCAAATAACGAATACCAAGCGCTGACTGATGAAGAGCAAGCCAAAATTCATCAGGCATTACGTAAAAAATTCAACGCCGAAACAGAATAAGGACACACCATGTCAGATTTAAAAACGATGATAGAAAACGCGTGGGACAACCGCGACAACATTAGCCCAAGCACCGTGTCTAGCGATGTTAAACAAGCTATTATCGATGCACTAGAACTACTAGATAGCGGCGCTGCCCGCGTTGCTGAAAAAATATCAGGCGAATGGGTTGTACACCAATGGCTTAAAAAAGCCGTTTTACTGTCGTTTCGTATTCGCGACAACCAACCAATGAACGACGGCGTAAATCAGTTTTACGACAAAGTACCGCTTAAATTTAGCGACTATACGCCGGAGCAGTTTCAGCAAGGCGGTATGCGCGTAGTACCCAATGCGGTAGCCCGCAAAGGCAGCTTTGTAGGTAAAAATGTGGTACTTATGCCATCGTACGTAAACATTGGCGCATTTGTAGACGAAGGCACCATGGTTGATACATGGGCCACAGTGGGCTCGTGTGCACAAATTGGTAAGAACGTACATTTATCGGGTGGTGTTGGCATAGGCGGCGTTTTAGAGCCACTACAAGCTAACCCAACCATCATTGAAGACAACTGTTTTATTGGCGCACGTTCTGAAATTGTTGAAGGCGTAGTCGTAGAAGAAGGCGCTGTAATTTCAATGGGCGTTTACATCAGCCAAAGCACCCGTATTTACGACCGTGAAACTGGCGAAATTCACTACGGCCGCGTCCCAGCAGGCGCAGTAGTAGTACCAGGCGCACTCCCATCAAAAGATGGCACCCACAGCCTGTACGCTGCAATTATCGTGAAAAAAGTAGATCAACAAACACGCGAAAAAGTAGGCATCAACGCCCTACTACGCTCAATTGATGATTAAAAGAAGCTGTAAGCGTAGGTTGGGTTGAGTGAAACGAAACCCAACGATACTTTAAAGTTAAGTATATAAAAAGCTCTAAGCCCTTTGGGTTTAGGGCTTTTTGTTTAAATTAGAGTTTATCTCTCAAATAACTAAACTGTTGGGTTTCTCTGTGCTCAACTCAACCTTAAATCAAAGCAATATACGCATACAAACAAACGACTGAATTAGCCAACACACCAAAGATATAATAAGGTAGTAAAGCATACTTGAAAGTTAGCAATTAATATTAAGGATTAATATGACAAAAACTGCTTTACGCTCAACTATTTTGCTACCGGTATTTTTGCCCGCGGTATTTATTATTCTGCTTTTGGTCATTGGTACAAGTAGCAACCCTGAACTGGCAGGGCAAGCATTCAGTGTCGCCCTCAAGTGGATAACAGAAACCTTTGGCTGGTTTTATATGTTATCAGTTGCCATCTTCTTAGTTTTCATCGTTTGTGTTGCCGCCTCCAGCTGGGGAAATATCAAGCTGGGCCCTGATCATGCACAGCCGCAATACAGCTTTGGTGAATGGTTTGCCATGCTATTTTCGGCCGGTTACGGAGTCGCATTACTTTATTTTGGTGTAGCAGAGCCCGTACTCCATTACGCATCTCCGCCCGCCGGCGCCGCAGAAACCGTTGATGCCGCTAAGCAGGCTATGCAAATTGCGTTTTTTCATTGGGGTTTTCATATATGGGCAATCTATGGGATTGTTGGTTTAGTGCTTGCTTACTTTGCATTTCGCCATGGTCTTCCGCTGTCTATTCGCTCAGCCTTGTATCCACTTATTGGTGATAAAATATATGGTCCTATTGGGCACACTGTTGATGTGTTTGCCATATTAGGCACGCTATTTGGTATTGCCACAACATTAGGGCTGTCGGTTACTCAAATTAATGCAGGGTTACACTACTTATGGCCAAGCATCCCTATTAATACCACGGTACAAATTACCGCTATTGTTATTATTACTGCAGCGGCAACATTTTCTGTAGTGGCAGGTATGGATAAAGGTGTGAAGCGTTTATCTATAATAAACATGGCACTTGCCCTATCGTTAATGGCCTTTGTGTTTTTTATTGGCCCGACTATTCATATTCTTGAATCGTTTTTACAAAATACCGGCAGCTACCTCAGTGGTATTGTTGAGCGTACTTTTAATTTACAAGCCTATAGCCGTAGTGATTGGATTGGTAACTGGACTCTATTTATATTTGGCTGGACTATAGCGTGGGCCCCCTTTGTTGGTATGTTTATCGCTAAAATTAGCCGCGGACGAACCATTAGGCAATTTGTAGTTGGCGTGATGCTAGTTCCGACTATTTTTACCTTTTTATGGTTTTCTGTATTTGGTGATACCGCTCTAAATTTAATAATGAATGAAGGGTTTAATACTTTAATAACCGATGTTCAAGCAAACCATGCCGTTGCATTATTTCAATTATTTGAAGTGCTACCTTTATCGTTTATTATTTCGCTACTGACGGTTATTTTAATCATTACCTTTTTTGTTACATCATCTGATTCGGGCTCGTTAGTTATTGACTCCCTCGCCTCTGGCGGGAGTATAGATACGCCTGCATGGCAACGAGTGTTTTGGGCTGTGCTTGAGGGCGCCGTAGCCGCTGTTCTATTAGTAGCGGGTGGGCTTAGCGCGCTACAAACCATGACCATAGCCAGTGCCCTACCCTTTGCTATTATTATGCTTATTGCAACTGCAGGACTTTGGCGCGCACTTACCATTGAAGGGCACCGCGATACGAGCTTACAAGCACATGCGCTCAATAGCCGCAATGTTAACCTATCACATTGGAAGCGCCGATTAGCCGCTATGGTTAATTACCCTAATAAGGAAAAAGTGCATACTTTCATTAGTAGTGCGGTGGTACAAGCAATGCAAGCAGTCCAAGCAGAATTAAAAGCACGCCAGTGGCATGCAGAGGTCGATTTTGATTCTGACTTAGGCCGCGCCCATTTAACAGTACTACGCCATGATCATGTTGATTTTGTGTATGATATCCGGCTCACTGAGCACTCAATGCCAAGCTTTGCCTACACAGAGCTAAAGCCTGATGGTGATAACACCGAGATGTATTACAAGGCAGATGTTTTCTTGCGCCGCGGTGGCTTATCTTACGATGTATATGGCTACAGTGAAGATGATATTGTGAAGGACATTCTTGATCAATTTGAGAATTACTTACACTTTTTAGGTAATAGCCCAGGGGAACTTCCGTGGGATATGGCCGAACACGATGACATGTTAAATAGCGAAAAACCTTAAATAAGCGCTTTATTTAACTACGTAATTTTGTTGCAATAAAAAAGCACTTATAAAAATAAGTGCCTTTTTAATCTGCTCAATTAATTTTTTAATTACAGCGCGTTAAATACGTCGTCTGTTTTAGCTGCGCAAATAAAGTCGTTTTTGTGTAGGCCTTTAATTGAATGGCTCCACCATGTAACCGTTACTTTGCCCCACTCGGTTAATAAACCTGGGTGATGGCCTTCATCTTCTGCCATATCGCCTACTTTGTTAGTAAACGCCATAGCTTGCTTAAAGTTTTTAAACTTATAAACACGCTCTAGCTGCATGATGCCGTCGCGTACCTCGGGTACCCAGTCTGGGATTTTAGTAATTAATTGTGCAAGCTCTTCGTCAGATACTTTTGGTGCATCTACGTGGCAAGCTTCGCATTTTTGTTCACTTAATGAAGACATTTTAAATCCTTACTTTAGCGTTTCTTTTTAAATTAAAGTTAACTGGCTAATTTTTCTTTTGGTGGAAATTTTGGGTCGTGCAAACCAAGCGCTTTAGCTTGCTCAACCAAAGACATAATGTCCATTTGCGATATATCAAACAGATCATGAATCGAGTTAATGGTGTAGTACTGTGGTTGCATAATATCAATACGGTACGGCGTACGCAGCACATCAATGACGCTCATGGGCGTTATCTCTGGTGTATCTGAATACACGTATTGCGTTTCACCCGGGCTTGATAAAATACCGCCGCCATAAATGCGTAGGCCGTTTTCGGTTTGCATTAAACCAAACTCAACCGTAAACCAATACATACGCGCAAGGTACACGCGATCTTTTTTCTGCGCTGCGTACCCTAATTGGCCATATTTGTGTGTGAATTCGGCAAAGTCAGGGTTGGTTAACATGGCGCAGTGGCCAAATATTTCATGGAAAATATCTGGCTCTTGAAGGTAGTCAAACTCTTCACGGCTACGAATAAACGTGGCTACCGGAAATTGTTTGTTTGCCAACAACCTAAAAAACTCATCAAAATCGATAAGCGCAGGCACAGGCGCTACTTGCCAACCAGTAGAGGCAAGAAGCACTTCGTTAAGCTCGCTTAACTGCGGTATACGATCCAGAGGTAGGTTTATTTTTTTAAGCCCCTCCATATATTCATCGCACGCTTTGCCTTCTATGCACGCAAGTTGGCGTGCTACAAGCTCAGACCAAATTTTATTTTCTTCTTCGCTCCAATGTATAACACCATTTTCATCAGGTGTTTTAGAGGTGTACTTACTTGCTTTAGCCATAATAACCTTCTTGGGGTTAAGCCCTAAATGTGTGTCAGTGTGATACTCAAGATGAGTGAATATCTAATGCAGCCATACTATGCAAAAGTGAAGAAAAGTTTAATAGTTAAGCGTATATCGACATTTGGCACGATCACCTAAACTGTAAATTTAAAATTACAGCAAAGGAACGAATAGTAAACACCTCCATTTATAAAGGCCTTAAAAGCCAAATGTACCGTATACAATTAAATACACTTAACCAATTTTAGTAAAAGCTTGGTTTAAATCACTAATAATGTCGTTAACATCTTCAAGCCCTACTGAGAGCCTTATTAAGCCATCACTTATGCCTGCGGCTGCTCGCTCCTCGGGTGTATAAGGCGAGTGAGTCATTGATGCAGGGTGTTGAATAAGCGTTTCAGCATCACCTAAACTTACAGCAAGCGTGCAAAGCTTCATGCTATCAATAAACTGCGCTCCCTGAGCAAGGGTGCCTTTAATTTCAAATGCAATAACGCCACCTGCAGCTTTCATTTGATTGCCTATGTATTTGTTACCAGGATGCGATTTAAGCCCGGGGTAATAAACAATATTAACCTGTGGATGCGCCTCTAAATATTCGGCAACCGTTTGCGCGCTTTGGCAGTGACGCTCCATGCGTATGGCTAAGGTTTTTAAGCCGCGGTTTATTAGCCAAGCGTCGTGCGGGCTTATGGTGGCACCAATATCTTTAAGTACTGTCATTTTTATTAAGGTAATGTGCTCTTGCGTTCCGCACACAAGCCCGGCTACTACATCACCATGGCCGTTTAAATATTTGGTGGCGCTATGCATAATAATATCTATACCGTACTGCTTAGGTGATTGCAGTAATGGTGTTAAAAAGGTGTTGTCGACCACACTTATTAAATTGTGCTCTTTTGCAACTGCGCCAATCAGTGCCAAATCAATAACCGCCATAGTGGGATTAATTGGCGTTTCTACAAATATCATTTTTGAATTAGGTTTAATGGCAGCGCGGAGTTCGTCTTCGCAGGTCATATCAACAAACGTGACTTCTATTCCCCAGCGCGGCAACATATGTGCAAAAAACGCGAATGTACAACCGTACAACGCACTTGATGCAACAAGGTGATCGCCCTGCGATAAAAAGCTTAATACCGATGCCGAAACAGCGCCCATACCTGTAGCCGTTGCCGCTGCAGCTTCGCAGCCTTCTAACTGTGCTACTTTTTGCTCAAGTTCGGTGGTGGTTGGGTTACCTAAGCGGGTGTAAATATAACCTGGCTCTTCGCCTGCAAAACGAGCAGCGCCTTGTGCGGCGTTTTCAAAATGAAAGGTAGAGGTTTGATACAAAGGTGACGTGAGTGCGCCGTGCGGATCGTTTGCTTTTTGTGGGCCATGAATACATTGGGTATTAATATGATGCTTGCTCATTGTGGGATCTCGTTTTTATTATGTGTGTCAATTACATAAATAAAACGCACCGCAGTTTAAATCACAAGCATGCCGGATGCTCAGACGGCTATTTGTGCAAAAACCGCTCAGCGCGGTTTTGTACACAAATATTGCCACGCTGTTTTAGGGTCTGTTGATCTTTGCGGGTTAAAACTTGTTCAAACTAGGGGCTATTTAATCGCGGCGCGAGGTTTGTAACCTAGTGGGCTCGATAACTGCTCCTGCGTTATTCTAATGACTTACATCCATGTAAGAATAAGTAAAAACCGAGCAACAAAGAGTAAATAGCCCCTAGGAAGAACCCTTTGGGCAGCGCCTGTTTGGCATACATGCTACGTTATCGCCCAATTATGGGAAATAACCACACTACATAGGCTCTGCCTTACCTAAATACCAAACAGACTGCTGCAAGTTTAACCTTAAAAGTTCAACAGACCCTATCGCGTTGGCTCGCCCTTTTTTCGGTTCATAATTTTACTGGCGATACTTTGCACTGTGCCTTTTAACAAGCTGCGTTTATTTTCAAGCCTTGGCAGTGGGCGGCTAAGCTCCATTGCTTTGTAACCAATACGCGCTGTAAAAATACCAGCGCTTACACCTTGTGCAGCACGCCCCGAAAGCTTGCCTAAAAGCTCAGCACTTAACGCTGTGGCTGCTAAATCAGATACAAGCTCAGCACTACCTACAAACATCACTTGTTTTATTAGCATACGGTAGAGCTTAATGCGGCTTGCGTAACCAAAACCAATGCCATAAATTTTACCAATTTGCTCAATTAACTTAGTACCGCGCCAAAGCACCGCCATCATGTCCACCAGCGCAAGCGGGCTTAGGGCAACAAGCAAGGCTGACTCTGTCGCAAAGCGGTTTATCAGCTTTTTAGCTTGCGTGTCTTGGGTTATAAGTAAGCTATTGGCGTAAAGGGTCATTATTTCTTTATCGCTATGATGGGTAGCTACTTGGTTTTTAAACGCCTCGAAGTTGTCGAGCTGTTGGTGCTTGTTTAGCTTTTCAAGCCAAGGTAATGCGCCGCCTACTTGCTCACTATTTAAAAGCCTATCGGCTTCATGGCGGTGTAACTGATTGCGCTTTAAACTGCGCAGCATTCTGTATTCGCGCCAGAGCATGCGCCCAATTAATAGCACACCACTTACCACGGCTGTTAAATAAACGCCGCCTAAAATTACCGATTGCTGAAATGCAAATACTAACGAATATGCAAACTCAAGTAGCACTAACACTAAAAAGCTTATAGCAAACACCCCTTTAAGCGTTTGCCACTTAGATTTTTTATATACCGGCTCTAGGTCTATTTCTTCATCAAGAAGTTCTTCTTCAGGCTCTTCAATGTAATCACTTTGACCTTGAGTAATTATTTTTGCAGGGGCAAGCGTTGCCTCAACCTGCTCATCAGCTTGGGTATCAATTCGCCTACCCGCCTGAAATGTTTGCTGTGTGTCGTTCATGATAATTTGTCTCCTAACAGATACTGCATCACATGATCAAGGCGAATATGTTTAAGTTGCTTATCGGGGTTTGGCATAGGTGCAAACGATAAAAACTCAAAGCCCTGCGCTGGCCACTCATTTTTATTAAGCATGCGCTTTGGTGGCTGTGGAGGTAAATAAGTAAGCCAGTCTTGCTCGTTAAGTGGTTTGCCATAAATACAATCTAACGTTTGGCCTTTATCGGCCACTTGGCGCGGCTGCGTTGCAGCAATTGACGACATAGCCATGGTTTCTATTTGTACACCGTCAAACTTTAAGTGATTACTTTGCTCATGCACGAGTGAATCCAGCAGCAGTGCTAAGTCTTTATGATGCTTAGCACTGATATGATCTGACTTATTAGCTGCAAAGAGTATTTTATCTATGTTGGGTTTAAATAAGCGCTTAAAAAAACCCGACTCGCCGTAATTAAAGTGAGCAAGTAATTGGTTTATAACACTACTTTGTTCTTGGAGTGTTTCGTGGCCTTCGTTTAAAGCACTCAGTACGTCTACCAACACAATTTGGCGGTCAAAGTGTTTAAAGTGCTCATTATAAAATGGCTTAACCACTTCTTTTACATAGGCGTTAAAGCGCTTAATTAAATGCGCTAAGTTAGAGCCAGGCACTACCTCATCACTTTTTTTATGCTGTGCATTTACTGGAAAAAACAATAACAGCGGCGCACCTTGTAAGTCGCCGGGCATAAGCATTCGCCCAGGTTGTAACATGGCAAGCTTAGTATCTTTTTTAAGCCCTACCAGCATACTTTGATAAAGCGCTGCAATGCGTGCAAGTAAGCTTTCATCTACAGGGGCATTTAAATCAAGCTGTTCAAGCGCGTTTATAAATTCAGTAGAGGCGTTTACACGCGGGTAATGTAGTAACAGCGGGTATTGTTGCTCGCACCACTGGCTATAGCTTTGCTCAAGCATGGGTAAATCAAGTAGCCATTCACCTGGGTAGTCAATAATATCTAAATACAGCGTAGATTGCGGCGAAAAATGTCCACGTAACCCTGAGGCACTTTGGTATTTAATGGCCAAACGCAGGGTGTTAATACGCTCGGTTGATGCAGGCCATGTAGGCTCCCCATCACTTGGGAGTAAGGCATTAAGCGCCCGCGGATAGTCAAACGTAGGCACTTTTAATGCCTCTTGCGGTACCACTTTAGTGGCTATGTGGCGGTGCTCTCGCATTACATCAAAAAACGGTAGGTTTTTATCATCACTTTGTGTTGTAAGGTGCTTAACAAGTGCAGTAATAAACGCGGTTTTACCACTACCACTTAGGCCGGTTACGGCCAATTTTACGTGTTGATCTAAACTACGATGAAGGGCTTTTTGGGCTGAACCTTTAATGCTTTTAAAGGTTTTTTTTGCAAATGAAGTGCTACTCATAATGGGCTAGCACTTCATTGATGCTGTTAATCACCGAACAAAGTGCTATTAAATCCTTTAAAGTTTGTTGATTTCACGGCTAACCGTAAATTCGCTTGAAGTAACATGGCGCTCCATATCTTGAAGGCGCGTGTCTATTCGCGCTAAACGCTCTTTTAAGTCTTGCAAAGCGCGGCGCGGTGGCTCGCCTTTTTGCCAAACTTTAAATTTAACCTCTAGCGGATCGTCAGTTTTAGTTGAGCTACTTGTATGTATAGTTGTGGGGTCTTTTTTATCTAAAATAAACCACGCTGCAATATACGCTACCACAAATAATGGGCCACCCGTTAGCAGTACCGCACTAACAAAAATAATGCGAACTAACCATAACTCCATATTAAAGTAGTCACTTAATCCCGCACATACACCGGCGATTTTACCGCGCTGTGGGTCTCTTAATAATTCGCGTTTGGCACTCATACTTTGCGTCTCCATTGTGGTGACTCTTGATCGAGTAATGCTTCAAGGGTTTCTACTCTATCAGCCATTTTTTCGGCCTTGTGGGCAAGTTCCAATAACTGGCGATGTTCATGCTCACTTAACCCTTGGCTCACTTGCTTTTTGCTCCGGTAATGTAAAATTAACCACAGTGGCGCAACAAAAATCATGAACAAGATAAAGGGTGCAATTAGTATCTCTGGATCAAACATAATCCTCTCCTGACAATCCGTATTCGATGTTTAAGCAGTGGGGCACTTAAAGTACCCCTTTATAAGTTATTTATCAGCTAGCTTCTTTTTAAGTGCGGCAAGCTCATCATCTATCTTTTCATTTTTTTGTAGGTCGGCAATTTCATCTGCAAGCGACTTTTTACCTAAATCGTAAGACTCTATTTGAGATTCTAGTCCATCAATTTTAGTTTCGTAACGCTCAAAGCGATTAAGTGCATCTTCTACCTTAGAGCTATCAAGCGCTTTTTTCACTTCAAGGCGCGACTCAGCCGAACGTTGGCGTAAAATAATTGCTTTTTGACGTGCTTTAGCATCGGCTAGCTTTTCTTGTAGTGTGGTCACTTCTTGTTGAAGTTTCTCAATGTGAGACTCTACATGCTCAAGCTCAGACTCTACTGCCGCCACCGCTTCTGCCGATTTTTGCTTTTCAAGTAATGCTGAACGCGCTAAATCGTCGCGGTCTTTACTCAGTGCAAGCTCTGCTTTGTCTTGCCAGTCGCTTACTTGTGCTTTTAGTGTGTCTACACGACGTACTAATTCTTTTTTCTCAGCCAGTGTTTTAGCTGACGTAGAGCGAACCTCAACCAATGTGTCTTCCATCTCTTGGATAATAAGACGAACCATTTTTTCTGGGTCTTCTGCTTTATCTAAAATGGCATTGATATTAGAATTAACAATGTCTGCAAAACGCGAAAAAATTCCCATAACATTTACCTCTGTAATATAAACTTAGTTGGTCTGCTGTAACTAGTATCAATATGCTTGCCAACTTTTTAAAATCTAAAATACACTTTATTTTCATTAAGTTAAACTAAATATACAAATTCCTTTAGTTATCCCTGATTATGAAATACACTAACTGTTAGCAAAAATGACCAAGAGTTAGGAAAAATGAGCCAATATCGCCAACAGGATAATTTACTCGGCCAATCTGATAGCTTTTTAGCTGTACTTGATCAGGTATCGCAGTTAGCTAATTTAGATAAGCCGGTGCTTATAATTGGCGAACGAGGAACCGGTAAAGAGCTTATAGCCGCCCGTTTGCATTTTTTATCAAAGCGTTGGGATCAAAACTACGTAAAGCTTAACTGTGCAGCCCTTAACGAAAACCTCCTCGAAAGCGAATTATTTGGTCATGAAAGTGGTGCATTTACCGGAGCAAGTAAACGTCACGAAGGCCGATTTGAGCGCGCTAACAGCGGTACTTTATTTTTAGATGAGTTGGCTAATACTTCCGCTATGGTACAAGAAAAGCTTCTTCGTGTTATTGAATACGGCGAATTTGAACGTGTGGGCGGTAAACACACCGTAAAGGTAGATACGCGTTTAGTGTGTGCCACCAACGAAGATTTACCCCACCTTGCTGAGCAGGGCGAATTTAGAAGTGACTTACTTGACCGCTTAGCTTTTGATGTTATTACCCTGCCCCCACTGCGAGAGCGTCAAGACGATATTATGCTACTTGCCGAGCAATTTGCGATGAATATGGCCCGCGATTTAGAGTGGGAGTTGTTTAGTGGCTTTACCCGCAGCGCCACCGAAACCCTGCTAAATTACGACTGGCCAGGTAACATTCGGGAGCTTAAAAATGTAGTTGAACGAAGTTTGTATCGTCATGGTAATGAACATATTCCCGTTCACCAAATTATTTTAGACCCATTTGAAAGCCGCTTTAGGCCCAAAGCGCGTATTAAAGCCCCAATTGCAGCACCAAGTGCATCGCCTGAGCCTATAGTCGTTACCGCGCCTAGTAGTGAAGCAAGTAACACGCGTAGTGCCCCGATTGAGTTCCCTTGTAGCTTAAAAGAGCGCTCTAACGAATTTGAAATAAATATGATCAATAAAGCGCTTGAGCATAGCCAATTTAATCAAAAGAAAACTGCAGAAATCCTCGGTTTAACGTATCATCAATTACGTGGTTATCTTAAAAAATACAATTTATTAGAAGATAAATAGTTAGAGGTTATGCGAGTGCATAAAATACTACTTGTTTTACTAGCCAGCACACTAACCGGTTGCTTTGATAGTAAAGAAGAAATAATAGAAGAAAAAAACCAAGGCCTCGTTTATTGCGCCGAAGCGAACCCTGTATCGTTTAACCCGCAAGTAACAACCACCGGTTCAACGATTGATATTATTGCTAATCAATTGTTTGACCGCTTAATTAGTATTGACCCTGTTACCGCAGATTTTAAAAGCGAGTTGGCTACCGACTGGAAAATTAGCAACGATGGTAAGTCGGTCACTTTTACGCTGCGTAAAGGCGTGAAATTTCATACAACGTCTTATTTTTCTCCTACTCGCGACTTTAATGCAGACGATGTTATTTTTACTTTTAGCCGATTGTTTGACGTGTACAACCCGTACCATTTTGTTGGCGATGCAAATTACCCGTATTTTCAAAGTGTGGGGCTAGACCAACTAATTCGTAAAATAGTACGCGTGTCTGACTATCAAGTACGCTTTGAGCTATTTCATCCAGAAAGCAGCTTTTTAACTAATATGGCCACTGACTTCGCCGTGGTACTGTCGCAAGAATACGCCATGCAATTAAAAGCCCGCGATCAAACTAATTTGTTTGATCAGTACCCTATTGGTACAGGCCCTTATATTTACAAAGAATACCGCCGCGATCACTTAGTGCGCTTTTATCGTAACCCACTTTATTGGAAGCACGATGTTGCCCTTGAACAGCTGGTTTATGATATTACGACTAACGGCACTACGCGCATTGCAAAAATGCTGACCAAAGAGTGCGATGTAACCGCGCACCCAAGTAGCGCGCAATTGAGTATCTTAGCGCAGCGAGATGATATAAACGTTGAAAAAGAAACCAACCTTAATATTGGTTATTGGGCCTTTAATACAGAGCGCGCCCCTTTTGATGACATTAGAGTACGCAAAGCCCTTGCACATGCAATTGATATAGACAAAATAATGCAAGCTGTTTATTACGGAAATGGCATACGCGCGCAATCGATTTTACCCCCGACCTCGTGGGGGTTTGAGCCACAAGAAAACATTCCTATGTTTGACCCAGAGCTGGCTAAAAAACTACTTATAGAAGCGGGGTTACCGAATGGCTTTGATATGACCATTTGGGCCATGCCGGTGAGTCGAATTTATAACCCTAATGCCCGCAAAATGGCAGAGCTGATGCAAAGCGATTTACGTAAAATTGGGGTAAACGTAAGTATTGTAGAGTACGAGTGGAATACTTTTATTCAGCGTATAGGTGAGCACCGCCACGATAGCGTATTACTTGGTTGGGCGGCCGATACACCCGACCCAGATAACTTTTTTAGCCCATTGCTGAGCTGCACCGCCACGTTTAGCGGTAAAAACCCTGCTAACTGGTGTAACCCGCAATTTGACTTATTGCTTACCCAAGCGCTCGACACCACTGATTTAAGTTTACGTAAACAGTATTACGAACAGGTTCAAGCGCTCATTATGGATCAGCTCCCTTTAGTGCCTATTGCTCATGGCATGCGTTTTCAAGCAAATAGTGCCGATGTAGAAGGGATAACTCTTGGCCCATTTGGAGCTATTTCACTCGCAAATGCGAGGAAAAAATAATGATACTTGATTATATATTACGCCGCCTTGGCTTGTTTTTATTCATGATTTTAATGCTCAGCATATTTACCTTTTCGCTGAGCTATTTATTCCCTGGTGATCCGCTTAGCAATTTAAGTGGCATTCCTAGTGGTAACTTTTCTCAGCACAGTGAACTTGAAGATAAATACATGTATGACAGTAACTACGTTATGCAGTATTTAGCGTTTTTAGGACGTATATTCCAAGGAGATTGGGGCGTGTCGTTTGCCTCAGGAGATAACGTTTTTCAGCATATTTTAGATTTAATTCCAGCAACTTTAGAGCTGTGTGTTTATGCACTTATTGTATCGGTTGTGGTAGGTGTACCCGCGGGCATTTTGGCCTCAGCATATACACGCCGTTGGCCAGATAAATTAATTAGCTCTACCACCATGATTGGTTACTCTATTCCGGTTTTTTGGTTAGCGCTGTTACTTATTATGATTTTTTCACTCAAACTGGGCTGGTTTCCTATGTCGGGTAGAATGGGATTACTATTTGAAATACCGCCTAATACCGGGTTTATATTAATCGATATTATGCTCGCAGGCTTCCCCTACAAAGGTGAAGCATTTATAGATGCACTGCATCACTTAACACTGCCAACCATAGTACTGGCCATGTTTCCTACCACTGTTTTAGTGCGCTTTACCCGCGACTCTATGCTTAAAGTAATGGATCAAAGCTTTATTAAAACAGCCAGGGCAAAAGGCCTTAATCGCCGCCAATTAATCATGCATCATGCGCTGCGCAATGCGCTATTGCCGGTAATAAAACAAATAGGGCTGCAATTTAGTACGCTTATTACGCTTGCAATGATAACCGAAGTTATTTTTTCTTGGCCTGGTATTGGCCGTTGGCTAATCGATAGTATTTACCAACGAGACTACCCTGCTATTCAAGGCGGTTTAATGGCGGTGTCTATGTTTGTTATTATTGCCACTATTGTTGCCGAGCTTACATATACTCTGTTCGACCCAATTTCGCGGAATCAGGCACATGGTAAAGTTTAAATTATTTTCTGAAGAGTCGAATAAATCGCCGCTGGCGCGTTTTTGGCGCAAATTTAAAAACAATCACCCCGCCTTGGTGGGATTATGGATTTTTATGGCGTTTGCGTTATTGGCCGCCAGTGCGCCCTTTTTAGCGCCGTATGGAGTTAACCAGCAACATAGCGATGCTTTACTTATACCGCCATCATGGCGAGAAATGGGCGATGTGCGCTTTATTTTAGGCACTGATGATTTAGGACGCGATGTGCTCTCGCGCCTAATGAATGGGGCAACCTACACGTTTGGCTTGTCGGTAGTGGCTGCATTTATTACCACCATTATTGGCGTTTTAGTGGGGACGTTTGCAGGTATAAGCCGCGGCCTTCGTTCAAGTTTTTTAAATCATTTACTTGATATCACACTCTCTATTCCTTCTTTGCTATTAGCGATTATTATTATTGCTGTTCTTGGCCCAGGGTTAATGAACACGGTATGGGCAATTATACTGGCGTTGTTACCGCAGTTTATTCACTCTATTCGTAATTTAATTGTTGATGAGCTAAGTAAAGACTATATTACCGCTTTTAGGCTTGATGGCGCCTCTAATTGGCATATATTGTCGCGGGGTATTTTTCCTAATATTTATGAGCATATTGTGGTTATTTTTACCACCGCGCTTTCTACTGCTATTTTAGATATTGCCGCCTTAGGGTTTTTAAAACTAGGTGCACAGCCGCCCACAACCGAATGGGGCGCCATATTGGCTGAGAATTTAGGCCTAATATATTTAGCGCCTTGGACCGTTGCACTACCGGGTGTATTATTATTTTTAGCGGTTTTGTCTACCAATTTAGTAGGTGATGGCCTACGAAAAGTGCTCAAAGCACGTAAGGCTGATTAAATGCAATTACTCGACGTTAGAAATTTAACCATAGAGCTGCGTACCTCTGAAACCGTAATTAGAGCCGTAGACAGAGTCAGCTTTAGCCTAAAAGAAGGTGAAGTACATGGCTTAGTGGGTGAATCAGGTTCAGGTAAAAGCTTAATTGCAAAAGCCATTGTTGGAGTACTTAACGAACGCTGGGACATAACAGCTGATAGAATGCATTGGCGTGGGGTTGATTTAATGCGCTTAACCCCAGAGCAACGCAGAAAAACAGTGAGCCAAGATATTGCTATGATCTACCAAGATCCTAGCCGCTGCCTTGACCCCACCGCAAAAATATTTGATCAAATCGCCGAAACACTGCCTGAAATATCCACCAAAGGCTTTTTTTTAAAGCGCAACAGAGAGCGCAAAGACCGCGTGAAAGCACTGATCCATAAAGTAGGGATTAAAAACCACGATGCGGTGCTTGACAGTTACCCACACGAGCTCTCAGAAGGTGTGTGTCAAAAAGTAATGATTGCTATGGCCATAGCACGCACTCCTAAGTTACTTATTGCCGATGAGCCTACAACAGCGCTTGAAAGCACCACCCGTGCGCAAGTATTCAGGCTATTAAAAAGCTTAAACCAGTTAAAAAACATGTCTATTTTAATGATCTCTCATGAGCTGGAAGAAATAGCCGACTGGTCACACGGTATTCATGTTTTATATTGTGGGCAAATGGTTGAAGCCGGCCCAACACAGCGTATTTTTCGCCAGCCTCGCCACCCTTACACGCAAGCGTTATTAAAAAGCCTGCCCAATTATGAGCAAGGTTTAGCACACAAAGAGCCCTTTTACGCACTTAAAGGCACTATCCCTACTTTGCAACATTTACCTATAGGGTGCCGATTAGGCCCACGCTGTCCACAAGCACAAAAAGAATGCGTAATTACCCCTGCACTTACTAAGCAACATGGACATAGCTATGCGTGTCATTTTCCACTTATCAAAGAGGTGAAGTAATGCAACCAGTATTGAAAGTGCAAGCGCTTTGTAAAACTTTTAACGTGCGATCTGGCTTATTTAGTCGCAAAAAATTTGAAGTCCTAAAAAATATTTCATTTTGTGTTGGCAAAGGCGAAACAGTAGCTGTCATTGGTGAAACCGGTGCGGGTAAAAGCACGCTCGCTAAATTACTTGCAGGGGCCGATAATGCCGACAGTGGGCAAATTTTATTAGAAAGTAATATTATTGAAGATGGTGGCGTGCGCGATGACCAATGCAGACATATTCGCATGATTTTTCAAGACTCCGCAGCATCGCTCAATCCAGGGCTGACCATAGGTGAAATGCTCGATGATTGTTTACAATATAACACTGACTTTGATGAACCCGCTCGCCAAGAAAAAATAGATGCCACGCTGTCTAAGGTGGGGCTGTTAATTGATCATCAACATTACTATCCACATATGTTTAGTGTAGGCCAATTGCAACGTGTCGCGTTGGCGCGAGCACTCATTTTAGACCCTAAAGTGGTTGTGCTTGATGAAGCGCTGTCGGCTTTAGACCCCTCTGTTCGTGCGCAAACTGTTAACTTATTGCTTAAGCTGCAAAAAGAAACAGGCTTAACATACGTGCTAATTACCCACCACTTAAGCTTGGTACGGCACATTAGCGACCAACTGGTTGTGCTTGAAAAAGGTCAAGTCGTTGAGTACGGCGCTACAGAAGCCATTTTTAAAGACCCACAATCTAAAGTTACACAACGCTTAATCTGCTGCTAAAAACGATTCATAAAAAAAGGCGCGTTACTGTGAAAGTAACGCGCCTTTTTAATATTTAGTGCAATTATTCTGCTGCTTGCTCAACCACAGGTAGGTTAAGCTCAGCTTTAGCCTTTAAAGACTCAATAAACGCTGAGTAGTTTTTGTTAGCTTGCGCAATAGTAATGTTTTGCTGTAGTTGCGGGTCGATATTTGCGGTTGCTTGCGCATCGCTTACCGACTTAAGTGCAACAATGGCCGCATCACCGTTGTTTAAATCAACCACGTCTGTGCTTGGTGCATCAGTAGGACGTGGCATTTTAAACGCTTGCGTTACAATAGCAGGCGAAACCGTGTAGCTTTGACGCGTTAAACTTGCTTCTTCGCGTACCGTTAGGTTTTGCTCACTGGCCACATCGCTTAGTGTTTTACCAGCCTGAACTTGTGCAAATAATTCACGTGCTTTTTCTTTAGCAAGTGTAGATGCTTTTTCGTTAACTAAACGTGTTTTAATTTGCTCGCTTACTTGTGCAAGCGGTTTAGTCGCAGATGGCTCGTATTTATTTACACGGACTACAATAACGTGTTCATCACCTAGCTCTATTACTTCTGAGTTTACTTTATCTTCAAGTAATTCTACTGAGAATAACTGTGAAATGACCGCAGGTGTATTAAGTGGCTCTGGCAATGCATTGCGTGCAACAAGTGGTGTGGTTTTAACTTCAACGTCTGCCACTTCTGCTGCATCATCTAAACGGTCAGAAATCTCAAATGCTAAAGCGCCCATTTCTGTTTGCTTTTCGTAAAACGCATCTACTTTTTCAGTTTGCTCAAGCTCTGCACGTAAATCGGCTTTTACGTCGTCATAGGCTTTCACTTGCTCTGGCTGTAAATCAGTAAGTTTAATAATGTGGTAACCAAACTCTGAAGCTACAACTTCTGAAATATCACCTTTGTTTTGAAGTGCAAATGCTGCCTCTTCAAACGCCGGGTCCATTACATCGCGCTCAATCCACTCTAGGTCACCGCCCATTTCGCCACTCACAAAATCATCAGATGATGTCTCTGCTAGCTCTGCAAAATCAGCACCTTGTTCTAACTGCTCATGTAATGCATTGGCTTTTTCAAGCGCGGCATCATCATCTTCGCTGTTATCAATTAAAATGTGCGATACACGGCGTTTTTCAGGCTCAATGTATTGCGCTTTATTTTGCTCATAATACGCTTTTACATCGTCTTCGGTTACCGACTCTACGTTAATATCTTCGGCTTTAAGCTCAATGTAATCAACCGATACACGCTCAGGTGACAAAAATTGTGAAGCATTTAGTTCGTAGTAATCAGCAATTTCTTGCTCAGATACGTCTACGTTTGCTTGTAACGCTTCTTTGCTTAACACCAAGTAGTCTATGCTACGCGTTTGCTGCTGTAGGGCTGCAGCGCGTTTAAGCTCGTTTTCAAGTGCAAACTCAGTACCAGCAACCGCAGACACTAATTGGCTGCGTGTCATGTCTTTACGTAAGTACTCACGAAAAGCATCTGGTTGAAAGTTCATTTGACGAATTACTTGTAGGTAACGGTCGTTATTAAATTTTTCACCAATTTGAAAGTACGGAAGTTCTAAAATTGTTTTACGCACGCTGTCGTCGCTTACGCGAAGGCCTAAATCTGCCGCTAATTGTGATTGCAATTCTTGTTGTACTAAGCGGTCAATTACACCTTGACGAATTTGCGCCATGTAATTTGGATCTGCACTAATTTGTGCAAAGTATTCGCCAAATTGTTGCTCTAAACGGCTACGTTCGTTTTGATAAGCACGATTAAATTCGGTTTGGCTAATTTTAATTCCATTTACTTCAGCAACGGGTTGTTCTGGGGTTTGACCTAAGTAACTACCGATCCCTGCTAAGGCAAAAGATAAAATCACCGCGCCTAAAATTATTTTGGCTACAGGACCCTGTGAGCCCTCTCTGATTTTCTCAAGCATTTGTTTATCTCTTATTGATCAAGGTATTTTACCTTGTCATATGTAAAAAAAGCGTATCTTACCAGATACGCTTTTTCACTTGAAGTAACTGGCGGTGAAGTTACTTAATTCATCGATTAGGATAATTAAGTTTATATACACTCGCCATAACTAATCTGTATTTAAACAGTGATTAGTTTACTGCGTCTTTCAGCGCTTTACCGGCTTTGAAAGAAGGAATATTTGCAGCAGCGATTTGGATAGTTTCACCAGTTTGTGGGTTACGGCCTGAACGAGCAGCACGCTCGCGTACTGAGAAAGTACCAAAACCTACAAGTGCAACTGAATCGCCATCTTTAAGCGCTCCAGATACAGACTCGATGAATGAATCTAGTGCACGACCTGCAGCCGCTTTAGAAATGTCAGCGTCAGCTGCGATTTGATCGATTAATTGAGATTTATTCACAATATCATCCTCTTTCATTGTTATTATCAAGAGCGATTGTTTTTTAAACTAACATCACTTTTTTGAAAATTTTAGAGCAAACTTTTAATGCTCACATGATTATATTTTTCTTAAGCCTAGGCCCCGTAAGGGCTAGGCTCGAAAACCAGTGCTTAACTTATCATACCGATTAGATTTGAAAAGCCCTTTAAAGCACTTTTTTTGGGTTTTTTATTGGTTTTTCGGTGTTTCGACTGAAAAACTCTCAACAGGGTGCACTAAAGCTAACTTTAATACTTCATCAATCCATGTAACTGGGTGAACATCTAAGCCTGCCAGTACGTTATCTGGGATCTCTTTTAAGTCACGTTCATTAATTTTAGGAATGATGACTGTTTTAATTCCACCACGGTGTGCAGCAAGTAGTTTCTCTTTTAAACCACCAATAGGCAGTACTTCACCGCGTAGTGTTATTTCACCTGTCATTGCTACATCGGCTTTAACGGGGTTACCTGTTAAGCTCGATACTAAACCCGTTACCATTGCTGCACCGGCACTTGGGCCATCTTTAGGGGTCGCCCCCTCTGGTACATGCACATGAATGTCGCGTTTTTCGTAAAAATCGCTATTAATACGGAACGTATCAGCACGATTTCGAACTACCGTCATGGCCGCTTGTATCGACTCTTGCATTACATCGCCCAGTGAGCCGGTGTAACTTAATTTGCCTTTACCTGGCACCGCCGCACATTCAATGGTCAGTAAGTCGCCGCCTACTTCGGTCCACGCTAAGCCTGTTACTTGGCCAATGCGGTCGCCGTCTTCTGCTTTACCGTAGTCGTAGCGTTGTACACCTAAAAACTCTTCTAGGTTATCTTGACTGATAGTGACCGTTTTAGTCTCTTTATCTAATAAGATATTTTTAACAGCTTTACGGCATAGTTTAGAGACTTCGCGCTCTAAATTACGTACACCCGCTTCACGCGTGTAATAACGAATAATACCAATAATTGCACTGTCTTCTATTACTAGTTCAGACGGTTTTAAGCCATTGCGTTTAACTTGCTTAGTAATTAAGTGCTCTTTTGCAATGTTTAGCTTTTCATCTTCGGTGTAACCCGATAAGCGAATAACTTCCATACGGTCTAATAGTGGACCAGGAATATTAAAGCTGTTTGATGTTGCTACAAACATTACATCCGATAAATCGTAGTCTACTTCTAAGTAGTGGTCAGCAAAATGACTGTTTTGCTCCGGATCGAGTACTTCTAATAGTGCTGATGCTGGATCGCCGCGCATATCTGATGACATTTTGTCGATTTCATCTAACAAGAATAATGGGTTTTTAACGCCCACTTTTGTCATGTTTTGAATCAGCTTGCCTGGCATAGAGCCAATGTAAGTACGACGATGGCCACGAATTTCAGCTTCGTCACGTACACCACCTAATGCCATGCGCACATATTTACGACCCGTTGAGCGGGCAATAGACTGCCCTAGCGACGTTTTACCTACACCCGGTGGCCCTACTAAACATAAAATAGGCCCTTTAAGTTTATTGGTGCGTTGTTGCACCGCGAGGTATTCAATTATGCGTTCTTTAACTTTACCTAAGCCGTGGTGGTCGCTATCAAGAATTTTTTGCGCGCCTGCTAAGTCTTTTTTCACTTTAGAGCGTTTTTTCCATGGTACGTTAATTAACGTATCAATGTATGAACGCACTACCGTGGCCTCTGCAGACATTGGCGACATCATCTTAAGCTTATTAAGCTCAGCTGATGCTTTTTCTTTCGCTTCTTCTGGCATCCCTGATTCTTCAATTCGTTTTTTAAGCGCTTCAAATTCGTCAGGTACATCATCAAGCTCACCAAGTTCTTTTTGAATGGCTTTCATTTGCTCGTTGAGGTAGTACTCGCGCTGAGACTTTTCCATCTGCTTTTTAACGCGGGTACGAATTTTTTTCTCAACTTGCAATAAGTCTATTTCACCTTCCATCAGTGCCATTAGGTATTCTAAACGCTCTGTAACGCTTGAAATCTCTAACACTTTTTGTTTTTCAGGCACTTTTAAGGGCATATGCGCTGCCATTGTATCGGCAAGGCGAGCTGGCTCATCAATGCCTGACACAGAGGTTAATACCTCAGGCGGAATTTTTTTATTAAGTTTTACATAGCCTTCAAATTGGCTAACAGCGCTTCGAATGAAAATATCTTGTTCTTGCTCATCCACTGAATCAGATTCGATGAACTGAGCATTCGCTACAAAAAACTCATCGTTATCTACAAATTCTTCAATTTGTGCGCGCTGCGTACCTTCGACTAAAACTTTAACTGTACCGTCTGGTAATTTTAATAACTGAAGTACAGTCGCAATAGTACCGATACGGTAAATATCGTCTTGTTCAGGTTCGTCTACAGTTGCATCTTTTTGTGCAACCAAGAAAATTTGTTTGTCTTTATCCATTGCCGCTTCGAGGCATTTTATTGATTTTTCACGGCCAACAAAAAGCGGGATCACCATGTGCGGATATACCACAACATCGCGCAGTGCTAACACTGGGATTTCGACTCGATCGGTTCTCTCAAGCGTCATTATAGTTTCTCTTCGCACTTCATTTATTTAAAAGATTACTCAAGTATATGGGGATAATCTAATTAAAGTTCAACAAATTTCCCCAACTCGTTCAAATTAATTATAAAAAAAGGAG
Organism: Pseudoalteromonas sp. S3776; assembly: GCF_005886915.1. Classification (NCBI taxonomy): domain Bacteria; kingdom Pseudomonadati; phylum Pseudomonadota; class Gammaproteobacteria; order Alteromonadales; family Pseudoalteromonadaceae; genus Pseudoalteromonas; species Pseudoalteromonas sp. S3776. The sequence continues at coordinate 60,271 of NZ_PNCU01000025.1, forward strand.
CCTAAGGCTCCTTTTTTATACAAATAGCTTAAAAACTACTCTGACGCAGCTTTATCTTGATTATTATTTTCATAAATCAAGATTGGGTCAGATTCACCTTTAATCACGGTTTCATCTATAACCACTTTACTTACGTCATCCATTGATGGAAGTTCATACATAGTATCAAGTAGCACGCCTTCAACAATTGAGCGAAGTCCGCGAGCACCTGTTTTACGCTCCATTGCTTTGTGAGCAATAGCGCTCAGTGCATCGTCACGGAACTCTAACTCAACGTCTTCCATACCAAACAATACAGAGAACTGTTTAGTAATGGCGTTTTTAGGTTCACTTAATATTTGTACAAGTGCCGCTTCATCAAGCTCAGTTAATGTAGCAACAACAGGTAAACGACCAATAAATTCAGGAATTAAGCCGTACTTCACTAAATCTTCTGGCTCTACGTCTTTAAATGTTTCGCTTAAAGAGCGGCTCGACGCTGACTCTTTAACGTTTACACCAAAGCCAATTCCGGTATTTTTATGGCTACGCTGTTCGATTACTTTATCTAGGCCTGCAAATGCACCACCACAAATAAATAAAATCTTAGAGGTATCAACCTGTAAGAACTCTTGCTGTGGGTGCTTACGACCACCTTGTGGTGGGACTGAGGCAACCGTGCCTTCAATTAGTTTAAGCAGCGCTTGTTGTACGCCCTCGCCCGACACGTCACGTGTAATAGATGGGTTATCTGATTTACGCGAAATTTTGTCAATTTCATCAATGTAAACAATACCACGTTGGGCTTTTTCTACGTCGTAATCACACTTTTGTAGTAGTTTTTGAATGATATTTTCTACATCTTCACCTACATAACCTGCTTCGGTTAATGTAGTTGCATCTGCCATAGTAAACGGTACATCAAGTAAACGCGCAAGTGTTTCTGCCAGTAATGTTTTACCACTACCTGTAGGGCCAATAAGCAAAATATTACTTTTACCTAGTTCTACTTCTTGCTTTGTAGATTGGTTGCGTAGGCGCTTGTAGTGATTGTATACCGCTACAGACAATACTTTTTTAGCATGGTCTTGACCAATTACGTAGTCATCTAAGTGATTACGAATTTCTTTTGGCACAGGTAGTTTATCAGACGAATTATGCTTAGGAGCAATGTCTTTGATTTCTTCCCTGATAATATCGTTACACAGCTCTACACATTCATCACAAATGTATACTGAAGGACCTGCAATTAATTTACGCACTTCGTGTTGGCTTTTGCCACAAAAAGAGCAGTATAACAATTTATTACTTTTGTCGCCGTCTGTAGGAGTGTCAGACATTCAGCTACCTCTTTTATACGTTGGCTGCCAAATAAGGTTGGCAACTATTTCAAATTCGCTTTTAACTATACCAAAATTTACTGGTTTTCGCATAGTAACTCAAAGTGGCAAGCAATTATTTGCTTGCCTACACGCTTACTTGCTTTCGCGATTTGTAAACACTGAGTCAACCAGGCCGTAATCTACAGCTTGTGATGCACTCATAAAGTTATCACGGTCAGTATCGCGTGAAATAACCTCTAATGGCTGGCCTGTATGCTCTGCCATTAAGCGGTTAAGTTTGTCTTTAATAGACAGAATTTCTTTTGCGTGTATCTCAAAGTCAGATGCTTGACCTTGGAAACCACCTAATGGTTGGTGAATCATTACACGTGAGTTTGGTAGACAAAAACGCTTACCTTTAGCGCCAGCAGTAAGCAAGAATGCGCCCATGCTTGCAGCTTGGCCAACACAAATAGTACTTACATCTGGTTTGATAAAGTTCATTGTATCGTAAATTGCCATACCAGCGGTTACCGAACCACCTGGTGAATTAATATATAAAAAGATATCTTTTTCAGGGTTCTCTGATTCTAAAAATAGCATTTGCGCTAAAATTAGGTTTGCCATGTTGTCTTCAACTTGGCCCGTTAAAAAGATAATTCGCTCTTTTAATAGACGCGAATAAATGTCATACGAGCGCTCACCTTTAGCTGTTTGTTCAACAACCATAGGGACTAATGCATTTAGGGGATCTGTCATACCAGTGTTCATACTTTTTTAATTCCTTATGCGCTTATGCTTTTTCTTACTAAAGGAAGCATAGTTATCATTTTTCGCAAATTATGGGGCACAAACTAAAATGGCCCGGGCACACTGCATAAACAGAGTAACACGAGCCATTTAATCGTTAGCGAGCGCTTAAGTCAATGACTTATTAAGCACCTTGCTGAGGATTCATGATGTCATCAAATGCTTTTTCAACGTCAGACACGTTTGCTTTAGCTAAAATAGCTTCAACAGCTTGCTCTTCCATTGCAACATTACGCATTTGCTGCATAAGTTGATCATTTGATTTGTAGTATTCTACTACTTCAGTTGGATCTTCGTAAGCAGATGCAACTGTAGCAATTAATGCTTCAACTTTTTCATCATCAACTTTGATATCGTTTGCTTTGATCACTTCACCTAGTAATAGGCCAGTTTTAACGCGAGTTACTGCTTGCTCGTGGAACAATTCAGCTGGAAGCTCAGGCATGTTTTTAGCGTCGCCGCCAAAACGTTGAGCTGCTTGCTGACGTAATGCGTCAACTTCTTGATCAACAAGTGCTTTAGGCACTTCGATTTCGTTGTTTTCTAAAAGACCTTTAATCGCTTGGTCTTTCACGTTAGCTTTAACCGCTTGGTCTAGCTCACGTGTCATGTTCTTTTTAACTTCTTCTTTAAGCGCGTCTACACCGCCTTCGGTAACACCGAATTTAGTTGCAAACTCTTCGCTTAATTCAGGTAGCTCTTGTGCTTCAACTTTTTTCACTGTGATAGTGAATTGAGCTGCTTTACCTTTAAGATTTTCAGCGTGGTAATCTTCAGGGAAAGTTACATCAGCAACGACTTCTTCGCCTGCTTTTTTGCCAACGATGTTGTCTTCGAAACCTGGGATCATACGACCTTGGCCAAGTTCAAGTGGGAAGTCTTCAGCTTTGCCGCCTTCAAACTCTTCGCCGTCAATAGTACCTACGAAATCAACTGTTACACGGTCGTTTTCGCCAGCAGCTGCATCAACATCAGCCCAAGAAGCATGTTGCTTACGAAGTGTTTCTAGCATGTTTGCTAAATCTTCGTCAGTTACTGTTACAGCTGGTTTTTCTACTGCAATTTTGTCTAAACCTTGAACTTCAATTTCAGGGTATACTTCAAATGTTGCAGTAAATTCTAAATCTTTACCTGCTTCAAGTGATTTTGGTGCAAATGATGGTGCGCCAGCTGGGTTAATTTTTTCAGAAACAATTGCTTCAATGTAATTACGCTGCATTACTTCGCCAGCTACTTCTTGACGAACCGCAGGTCCAAAACGCTTGTTAATTACTGAAACTGGTACTTTACCAGCACGGAAGCCATCAATACGCTGCGTTTTTGACAGTTGTTGTAAGCGTTTTTTTACTTCGGTCTCAACGTTCTCTGCAGGAACGGTGATGGTCAGACGGCGCTCAAGGCCTTGAGTCGTCTCAACAGAAACTTGCATGATTTACCTCAATATTCAATTTTGGCGACTGTTCGCCTTCCTTACAAACAAAGTAATCTTCATGAGTCTTGATAAATTTTAAAGCGATTTTTCACTAAAAAGCATCCGTCACTACCATGAGATCCCATTGCTGCTCTGCCCTTCGGGCACTATGTTAAACAATAGACGCGGCATTATAACCTAATAATTATGATAGTCGAGTGTAGGGGGCAATTATTTGGACTAGTTTAGCTACGATCGCGACCAACTGCGTAAAAAAAAGACTAACAGGTACGTTAAAGCGATATTTTAGTAGGAAGTAAATAGACGTTATTGCTGAGTGATTACTCGTTTACTTTCTTTAAGGTTAAGAAAGTGGTCGGCGATGCAGGATTTGAACCTGCGACCCCTTGGACCCAAACCAAGTGCGCTACCAAACTGCGCTAATCGCCGATAATTGTGTTGAATACTTAAATGTTGAATTTAAAGCCACTTATAAGAAAGTGGTCGGCGATGCAGGATTTGAACCTGCGACCCCTTGGACCCAAACCAAGTGCGCTACCAAACTGCGCTAATCGCCGATACTCGAAGTAAATTGGGGTGACTGATGGGGCTCGAACCCACGACAACCGGAATCACAATCCGGGGCTCTACCAACTGAGCTACAATCACCACGGTATTTACTTTGTTTTCAAATGGCGCACCCGGAAGGATTCGAACCTTCGACCAACGCCTTAGAAGGGCGTTGCTCTATCCAGCTGAGCTACGGGCGCATCGAAAACTTCATAGTTTGCCAGTAAGCTTTTCAATTATAAAAATAAAAGAAGTGGTCGGCGATGCAGGATTTGAACCTGCGACCCCTTGGACCCAAACCAAGTGCGCTACCAAACTGCGCTAATCGCCGATGCTTACGATTGTCTGCGAGTGACCTCGTTGACAACGGGGTGCATAATAGTGATTTGCCTAAGAGAGGTCAAACGTTTTTTGCATAAAATAAATCAATCGGTCATTTTTAGTTCATAATGGTTAAATATTGCAAAATCCAGCTGAAATTTAGACGCTTTTTTTGAAAACACCGGTTTATAACTTAAAAGCACCTTGGCGCTTCGGGCCTTTTCTGCGAAAATAGCCTGCATATTAAAAAAGCATTAATAAAATTAATTTTTTGCATACACCCCTCTTTATATGCTGGTGCTTTTAAAATATAAGTATCGAAGTTTATTTAACCCCAATTAAAGGTCCCCCATGACGGCAAACATCATTGATGGTAAGGCAATCGCAAAACAAGTACGTAGTGCAGTGGCTGAGCGCGTAAGCGAGCGCGTTGCAAACGGTTTACGTGCACCTGGTTTAGCAGTAGTACTGGTAGGGCTTGACCCTGCAAGCCAAGTTTACGTTGGCTCTAAACGCAAAGCGTGTGAAGAAGTAGGATTTATTTCAAAGTCATTTGATTTACCTGCGCAAACCAGCGAAGAAGAACTACTAGCATTAATTGATGAGCTAAATAACGATGGCGAAGTAGATGGTATTTTAGTACAACTACCGCTACCTGAAGGCCTTGATGCAGAAAAGATTTTAGAACGTATTACACCACATAAAGATGTAGACGGTTTTCACCCATACAATATTGGTCGCTTAGCGCAACGTATGCCGGCGCTTCGCCCATGTACACCAAAAGGAATTATCACCTTACTTGATTCAACAGGTGTGCGTTACAAGGGAATGCATGCGGTAGTGGTTGGCGCTTCTAATATTGTTGGTCGCCCTATGTCGCTTGAGTTACTACTTGCCGGCTGTACTACAACGGTATGCCATAAATTTACACAAGATTTAGAAACCCATGTTCGCCGTGCAGATTTATTAGTAGTGGCCGTAGGTAAACCTGAATTTATTCCGGGCGATTGGGTAAAAGAAGGCGCGATTGTGATTGATGTAGGTATTAACCGTTTAGATACAGGTAAATTAGTCGGTGATGTTGAGTATAGCATTGCAGAGCAAAAAGCTGATTTTATTACTCCTGTACCGGGTGGTGTTGGCCCAATGACTGTAGCAAGTTTGATTGAAAACACACTTGAAGCATGTGAAAAATACCACAGTTAAGCATTTAACTGATACCAATAAAAAGGGTTGCCATTTATGGCAACCCTTTTTAGTTTAAACGCTACGTTAAAGCATTTACGCTTTACGCCACGTTGTTTTACCGGCTGAGTCTTCAAGCACAACACCGAGTGCATTGAGTGCATCACGTGCTTCATCAGCGGCGGCCCAGTCTTTATTTGCGCGCGCTTCGTTACGTTTTACAATCAGTGCTTCGATAGTGGCTACTTCATCATCATCTTGCCCACCTTGCAAAAACGATTCTGGTGCTTGCTGAGCAACACCAAGTACTTCGCCTATGCTGCGTAGCACAAATGCTAATTGCCCTGCTTGCTGTGTATCGGTGTCTTTAACACGGTTAAGCTCTTTAGCCAGTTCAAATAAAACCGGTAACGCCTCTGGTGTATTAAAGTCATCGTTCATCGCTTTTCTAAATTTAGCCACGTACTCATTGCTCTCAATGTCGCACGCTAATGGCTCTACACCACGAAGTGCTGTGTAAATACGTTCAAGTGATGAGCGTGCTTGATCTAAATTCTCTTGCGAGTAATTTAGCTGGCTTCGGTAATGCCCTGATATTAAAAAGTAACGAACAGATTCAGCATCATATGTTTTTAATACCTCACGCACAGTAAAAAAGTTGTCTAATGATTTAGACATTTTTTCTTTATTTACTTGTACCATACCGGTGTGGATCCACGTATTTACATACTTACCATTGTTTGCACAGCATGATTGCGCAATTTCGTTTTCATGGTGCGGAAACTGTAAATCAGAGCCGCCACCGTGAATATCAAAATGTTCGCCTAAATGCTTTGAGCTCATTGCTGAACATTCTATATGCCAACCTGGGCGCCCTTCTCCCCACGGTGATGACCAAGAAGGTTCGCCTGCTTTTGCTTTTTTCCACAATACAAAATCAAGCGGATCGTCTTTATCTTGTGCAACTTCTACGCGAGAGCCTGCTTGGAGCATACTTAAATCTTGTTGCGATAGTGCGCCGTACTGTTCAAACGTAGAAACATCAAAAAGCACGTCGCCGTCATTTGCTACGTACGCATGGCCTTTTGCAATTAAGCGCTCAACCATTTCGATGATTTCGTCCATATGGTTTGTAACCGTCGGTTCAATATCTGGGCGCAACATGTTTAGGCTATCAAAGTCTTCGTGCATGGCTTTGGTCATACGCAAAGTTAGGTCATTAATTGACTCGCCATTTTCGTTTGCGCGTTTAATTATTTTATCATCTACGTCGGTAATATTACGTACGTATTTTAAGTCGTAACCAAGATGGCGAAGATAGCGGACAATAACATCAAACCCGACAAATGTACGCGCATGACCGATATGACAAAAATCATAAATGGTGATACCACACACGTACATGTCGATTTTGCCTTCGACCATAGGTTTAAACGGCTCTTTTTGTCGCGTGAGTGTGTTGTATATTTGTACCATTTACTTTAAGTCCTTGACTGTTTGCTGAGTTGGCTATGTTAACACTTGAAAAGCCCCCGCTCTAGCGCTTTTTATACCCAAACCTCTTCAATACAGTTGTTTAAGCTGGAATTAAAACCAATTTAGGTTAGGCCTTGATTGTGTGTAATAGAGGTTCTGTTGTTAAAATTAATAACACTGTAAAAATCGGTTTTAAATCACCCTGTTTATTGCTCAACGAGCTCTTGTTCTGTGCATAGTTACATATTGAGAGAAAATACGACAACGACAAAATACCACCTCGATATAGACCCTCTGTAAAACGCACAAGTATATACCTTGAGCAGCTTTGGATATATTGAACAAGCACTTTGTTTATCTTAGTTAACTAAGATAAAATAGCGCAACTAATTAAACCAGATATAGGAAACCACATGGTTGTTCTACACACTAATTTTGGTGACATCACCATTAAAATGTTTGAGCAAGAAGCTCCAAACACAGTTAAAAACTTTTTAGAGTACGCAAACTCAGGTTTTTACAACGGCACTATTTTTCACCGTGTAATTGACGGCTTTATGGTGCAAGGCGGTGGATTTGTACCTGGTATGGAACAAAAAGACGTTAACGACCCAATTCAAAACGAAGCAAATAATGGCCTATCTAATAAAGTAGGTACATTAGCAATGGCACGTACACCTGATCCTCATTCAGCAACGGCCCAATTCTTTATTAATGTTAACGACAACGACTTTTTAAATCACAGCAGCGAAACGTCGCAAGGCTGGGGTTACTGTGTATTTGCTGAAGTAGTTGAGGGCATGGACGTAGTAAATAAAATTAAAGGTGTTGCAACAGGCAGCGCTGGTTTTCACCAAGATGTACCGCTTGAAAATGTAATCATCGAAAACGTTACTGTAAGCTAAACGTTTACTCATACACCGAGTAATTAAGCGGGCATGGTACATTAATGTATTCGCCCGCTTTTATTTAACCTAACTAGATGCCTTTATGACTTCTCAAACCTACTTTATTGCAGATTTACATCTAAGTGAAAACCGCCCAGATATTAGCGAGGCCTTTTATCGCTTTATAAATACGCATATTATCGGTAAGCCCGTAGATGCACTGTATATTTTAGGTGATTTTTTTGAAGTATGGGTTGGGGATGACTACGTAACAGAATTGGCCAGTGAAGTTGCAAAACATTTAAAAGCCGTTAAAGATGGCGGAACTCCAGTGTACTTTATACATGGTAATCGTGATTTTATTATGCGTGAGCAATACGCTAAACGCGCTGGTATGGTATTGCTAAACGAGCAAACGGTTATAGATTTATATGGCACACCCACTGTTATTTTGCACGGTGATGAAATGTGTACTCAAGATATAGAGTATCAAAAGTTTCGCAAAAAAAGCCGTGGCTGGTGGTGGCCTAAATTAATGTTAGCAATGCCACTTTGGTACAGAAAAAAAATTGCGCGTAATGCCAGAGAAAAAAGTAAATTAAGTCAAGCCGACAAACCCATAGAAGTTTTAGACGTAGTTGATGACGCCGTACTGGCGGTGTTTGCAAAACACAATGTAAGCAACATGATACACGGGCACACGCATCGCCCTAATGTGCATAAGTACACTGTAGGTAAGCAAACACTAACACGCACTGTGCTTGGGGATTGGTATACTCAGGGCTCATACTTAGTGGTTACACCAGACAGTCAAAAACTTATTAATACGCCCTTCGCATAATCTCAAATCCTGACTATTATTTAAGTACTTTTTGGTAATAGGATAAGGATATATGAATAAAGCTATTTTTTGCTTATTGCTTTGTTGCATTTTTCCCAAAGGGTACGCCTCTGAAAATTGGCAACTCGTCGCTGAAAACTCCCCTCCTTATATTGGTGAGCGCTTAATGAATAATGGCTGGGTGACAGCCTTAATTAAAGCGGCTTTAATAAATCAAAATATTGATAACGATATAGAGTTTACCAGTTGGAACAGAGCCCTAAAGCTGACCAAAATAAATAAAAAAGATGCAATTTTAGGCGCTTTTTTTACACAATCTCGCACTGAGCTTTTTTACTACTCTCGCCCGCTGGCTAACGTATATGTCGGCTTATTTAAGCTCAAAGGCAGGCAAATAAACTATGACGGCAGTATGAACTCTTTACAGCCATACAGTATTTGTAAAGGCGTTGGCTATGCAGTTAGCGAGGCTTTTTCTGAAAGTAATGGCCTTGCTGTAACCTCCACACGTGGGTTAATTAATAGTTTATACATGCTACAAAAAGGACGGATAGACTTAGTTGCAGGCACTAAAGAAGTGGGGGAATATTGGTTAAAAAACACCGAAAAGCTTAATGAGCCCGGCGCGCCACAAGTTGAATATATTTCGCCGGATTTAGAGCACCACCAACTCCATGTTATGTTTCCCAAATCTGACCCTAATGCAAAACATAAAAGGGACGCACTTGAGCAAGGCTTTACCGCTATTTTATACAATGGCACCGCAAAAAAAGTGTTGATGAAACATGGTTTTTCTCAAAGTGCAGCACTTGAACTTATAGACTTTATAGAAAGAAGTAGCGCACCAAACTAGCCAGTGCGCTTGAAGAGCAAATAGCACCGATTTAGTTGGTGACTTGTGCAGGTGCACCACTGTGAAACTTAAAGTCTTCATCGGGGCTGGTAATTAAATCAGCCTCAACTTTACCAAAAAAGTCGACTCGCTCAGTAATATCAAAATCAGCAATTTCTTGTGCCAGTGTTAAGTAATCTTGATAATGGCGTGCCTCAGAGCGAAGCAACGAAATATAAAAATCGCCTAAGCGTTTATCAACATGCGGCGCAAGCTTTGCAAAACGCTCACACGAGCGAGCCTCAATATAAGCGCCGACAATAAGCTTATCGACGAGAGCATTAGGTTCAAACGTTTTAACGTTACGTAGCATCCCCTTAGCATAGCGACACGGTGTGATACTTCGGTACTCTACGCCATATTCGTCCATTATTTCGAGCACTTGGTAAAAGTGATGTAATTCTTCTTTTATTAGCATCACCATTTTATCAATTAAATCTTGCCCGTATGGCGAGTTTGACTTTGGAATAATAGATTTTGTCAGTTTATTTTTAGCCGCCAAATCACGCCAATTGCCTTCACGCTTATAAATAAGTGTTTCAAAAGGTTTTAGCCATTCAAGTAATGCATCACTGCTGTCTTTATCGACCGCGTATTTACGGATTAAAAACATTGCACTTTGCGCTGCTTTTAACTCACAAATTAAATGGTCGATTAAGATAACCGATAAATTCTCTTTTTTTACTGCTTCATCTACCCAGGCATTCGGGGTTTCGCACAATAAAAAATTATTAATAGGGGCTAAAAGTTCGCTATGTGGCACAGGGCTGCTCGTTACTTCAAATAATAAAAAGCCATTTTAACACGAAAAATAACGAAGAATAAAACAAGCAAAAACAACTGACTTAAAATGTTAATAAGCAGTTAACTTGACTTTGTATCTGAACTAAACCATAAATATAAGTGCTGTACAAAAAACAAACTAAAAATAAATTATAACCAACAGTAAACCGTTCCTTTTATGGAGTACCGCTATGATACTGAATCACCTGTGGGGCATTTATGCTCATCCACTCGAAGAATGGCAAACAATAGATAACCGCCACGAAAGCCTAACTTACAGCTTGTCGCATATTTTACTTATTGCATTATTTCCATCGATTATGGGGTATTACTCATCGGTGTATTTAGGCTGGAGTATTGGTGCAGGCAACCCAGTATTTTTAACGCATGAAAGCGCACTGCTAATTGCCGTAGCTATGTATGGTGCGTTAATAGCCGGAGTGTTTGCTTTGGCCTATTTAGCCCATTGGATGGCCGTTACATTTGGTGCTAAACCTACGTTTACACAAACGCTTGAGCTTGCCGCTTATACTGCTACACCTGTGTTTATGTCGGCCTTAGCCGCTTTTTTACCTGAGCTGTGGTTTGTTGTTTGCGTAGGTATGATTGCCCTAGCCTACTCGGTGTACTTACTGTATACGGGCGTGCCAATACTTATGCATATCCCGCAAGAGCGCGGCTTTATTTATGCCAGCTCTGTTGTCACCTGCGGGCTAATTTTATTGGTAATAATTTTAGCTGTAACCGCAATTCTTTGGACTAACGGCATTGTGAGTCCAATGTTTACCTAATCAACCACGTTGTTTGATATGAAGTGTTCCCTTTCTTTCCTTCGCAAAAAAGGAGCTAATTAGCTCCTTTTTTTATGTCGATTATGTTTAGTTACACATTAGTCAGCTTCGTTGGCATCTTGATTATGTATTTCAAGGCCTGATGACATGGCATTTTCGCGGTTGCTTTTAGCCGAGTCGTTACGTAGCTGATCAATATGATTTAAGTAATCTTGATCAATATCGCCGGTAATGTACTGCCCATCAAATACAGAGGTTTCAAACTTAGTAATTTCTGGGTTTTCTTGGCTCACCGCTTCAATTAAATCGTTTAGCGATTGAAAAATTAAGCCATCAGCACTGATGCTTTGGTTAATGTCTTCAACTTCGCGGCCATGCGCAATAAGCTCTGCTGCAGAGGGCATATCAATACCATACACATTCGGGAAGCGGATTTCAGGAGCGGCTGAGGCAAAATACACATTTTTTGCTCCAGCTTCACGGGCCATTTCTACAATTTGCGCAGAAGTTGTACCGCGTACAATTGAATCGTCAACCAGTAAAACGTTTTTACCTTTAAATTCACGGTCAATCGCATTTAGCTTTTGACGCACTGACTTTTTACGCATTTCTTGGCCAGGCATGATAAATGTACGACCAATATAACGGTTTTTAACAAAGCCTTGGCGGTAAGGTAAATCAAGCATGCGGGCAATTTCTAATGCTACATCGCATGAGGTTTCAGGAATTGGGATAACTACATCAATGTCTTTATCGCTCCACTCACGCGCAATTTTTTCACCCAGTTTAGTACCCATGTTTACACGCGTTGCGTAAACCGACATACGATCGATGGTTGAATCAGGGCGAGCGAAATAAACAAACTCAAAAATACAGGGCGCATAAGAGGCTTTTTCTGCACAACTTTGTGAATGGAATTGACCGTCTTCAGTCACATAAATCGCTTCACCTGGCGCTACATCTCGCACAAATTCAAAGCCGTCAGGCTTTAGTGCTACGCTTTCTGATGCAAACATGTACTCAGTGCCTTTAGGCGTTTCACGCTTACCAAATACCAGCGGGCGAATACCATTAGGGTCACGAAATGCTAAAACACCGTGACCAATTATCATCGCAATAGCGGCGTAGCCACCTGTAACCTTGTTGTTTACTTCGGTTACTGCGGTGAATATATCTTCAGCGTCTAAGTGTAATTTGTCTGACTTACTTAGCTCATGCGCCATAATATTAAGCAATATTTCTGAGTCTGACGTTGTATTAACATGGCGACGCGCTTCTGAAAACAATTGCTGCTTGAGCGTTTCAGCATTAGTTAAATTACCATTGTGCGCAAGCGCAATACCAAATGGTGAATTAACATAAAATGGCTGCGCTTCAGATGAACTTGACGAGCCAGCAGTAGGGTAACGAACGTGGCCAATACCAATTGTGCCTTGTAGTCGCTTCATATGGCGGGTGTGAAACACATCCTTTACTAGGCCATTTGCTTTGCGCAAGCTGAACGTATTGTTTTCAATGGTAATGATGCCCGCGGCATCTTGACCTCGGTGCTGCAAAACAGTTAAGCCATCATAAATCGCCTGATTAACAGGAGATGTTCCGACTATCCCAACGATACCACACATGTAATTTATCCTCGCCGATTAACGGTTTACTGAATTTAAAAAGCTCGAGTTGTTTTCTAGGTACGAAAAGAACCATTCAACAACAAAGCCGAATTCTGGAATCAAAATAGAATTGCCCCACCAGTGCGTGTTTGGTGCACCAGTAAAAGCATCAAGAAAGAAGAGTAACGCGCTCACGACCAACACGCCTCGTAGCGCACCAAAAACAATGCCAAAGACACGATCGGTGCCAGATAAACCAGTACGCTGTACAAGCTCACCTAAAATGTAGTTTAGTAAACCGCCTAACAGTAGCGTCGCAAAGAAGAGTATGGCAATGGCCGCCGCATTTCTTAAAAGGGGTTCAGAAATACTTGTTAGGAAGGAAGCTAAATATTGGTAGAACAAACTAGAGATGATAAATGCGCAACCCCATACTGCTAATGACATAGCTTCTTTAACGAAGCCGCGTATTAAACCTATGATGGTAGACAGTGCAATGATGCCAAGAATGGCGTAATCAACCCAGATCATATTAACCAATTAGTCGCTATTTTGGGGCGCATTCTATACCCAAACCTCCTAAATATGCAAGTTAAAGCGGGAGATAACCAGTAACTATCTAATACAAAAAATTAACATTTAAGAGGTGTGTTTTTTAGCGCTAAATTAAAAAAGGCCTTACTAAGTAAGGCCTTTAAAAATCAGTGAGTGACGGTATATTGCGTTACTTTGCCGTTGAGCTTGGTCAGCGCTTTTAGCTCAGGTAACTTTTCAGTAAGCTCAGCCTTATCAAGCGAGGGACCCACAAACACTTTAGTCAATGTACCATTAGGCGTTTTGATGGGCTTTGTAAACGTTTTAAAACCTTTTGCTTTAAGCTTAGCTTGTAAAGCCTTTACATTAGCCGCATGAGAAAAGCTACCAAGCTGAATTACATAGGCCATATCAGTGAGGTTTTCTTCACTCTTGCGTGGTGCAATAGGGTTAGCTTTGGCAGGCTCTGGCGCTTTAGCGACAGGTTTACTTGGCACACTCTCACCTTCTATGCTGCCCTCGACTACTTCTCGCTCTGCCGCGAATTTGCTTTCTTGGCTTGTCAGCACGTCGTCATCAGCAGCTACATTCTCTATTGGCGCTTGCTTTAAGGGCTCGGCTTGCGCTACTTTTTCATCTATAGACTCTTGAAGGTCGATAGTTTTAAACTCAGAGCGTTCAGGGATAGCTTTAAAGCCCTCTTTATAGTGGACCTTTTCGCCATCGAGTATATTAGGAATAAACACAATTGCTGCGATCACCACAATACTGGTTCCAACTAAACGATTTATAAAACCTGAGTTCACCGACTTTCTCTCTATTTTTTAAAGTAGTTTATAGCATCTGCAACAGTAAAAAATGACCCAAACACAATTAAAAGCGTATCACTTTGCTGTGTAGGCATAATTACATTAAGCGCATCGTGCACACTATTATAGCGTTCATGCGTGCCTGTATGAGGTATAGTTTGCAACGCGGCGGCCATATTTTCAACGTTATCGCCACGTGGTATGTGTAAGCTAGTAAGAGACCATTGATCAATTACAGAGCTTACCTCTTTAAGTACACCCGCTTTATCTTTATCAGCAAGCATAGCGACTAATGCATGAATTTTAAAGCCTTTATCTTTATAGCTTGCAAGCTTTAGTGCTAAATAACGAGCAGATTCGGGATTGTGCGCAACATCAGTAAACACTAAAGGTGTTGTATTGAGTTGCTGAAATCGGCCCTCAACAACTAAATTAGCTAAACAACGTTTAATTACCTCATCGCTTGGTAGTAAATTTAACGCTGCTAAAGTAGTTAAAGCAGTTGCGGCATTTTGTGCAGGAATTGCTGGTTTGTCTAACGCCAAATCATAATGCTTATATTGCCATGTGAAATGCGCTGGGTGCTCTTTGAATATAAAATCAGTGCCCGATATAACCATATTGGCTTTAATCTCAGTGCCATAATCGGTCATAGTGTGGGGTATGTTCAAATCACCAATAATAGCTGGCGTATTTTCACGAAATATACCTGCTTTATCATAAGCAACCAGCTCGCGTGTATCGCCTAGGTATTCTTTGTGATCTAAATCGATAGTGGTGATCACGCTTGCATAAGGTGTAACGATATTGGTGGCATCAAAACGCCCACCCAAACCAACTTCAAGCAGCACATAATCAACCTCAAAACGCTTAAAAATAGCCAATGCACCAAGAGTGCCATATTCAAAATACGTCAGTGCCGTGCTACCGCGACCTTGCTCTAGCGTGTTAAAGGCATCAACATGGTATTGATCTTCAAGCTCTTGAGCATTTATGCGCACACGCTCGTTGTATTTAATTAAATGAGGAGAGGCATAAGTGCCAACAGAATAACCTTGAGCCAACAATAAAGACTCTAAACAGCGTGCTGTTGTCCCTTTGCCGTTTGTGCCGCCAATCAAAATGATTTTGCTGGAAGTGTTTAATAAGCCAATGTTGTTTGCAACAGTAGCGACGCGTTCGAGGCCCATTTCAATATTTGCAGGGTGAACACTCTCTAAATAACAAAGCCAATCATCAAGGCTTGATGATTGGCTAGGAATTATGTTTGTCATAGCGTGTAATCAGTAAAGCTGAAATTTACGCTACTCTATGCTCTTGTTCAGTAGAAGGCAAGTTCATAAATTTAGCAAGCACACGTGCTAACGTGTCACGCATTTCACGGCGGTCAACAATCATGTCTATCGCACCGTGCTCTAATAAGAACTCACTACGCTGAAAACCTTCAGGCAGAGTTTCACGTACTGTTTGTTCAATAACACGCGGACCAGCAAAACCAATTAAGGCTTTTGGCTCAGCAACGTTTATATCACCTAACATCGCAAGTGATGCTGATACACCGCCCATGGTTGGGTCGGTCATAACTGATATAAACGGCAGGCCTTTTTCGCTCATTTTAGCAAGTGCAGCACTGGTTTTAGCCATTTGCATAAGCGACATAAGTGCTTCTTGCATACGTGCTCCACCTGAAGCTGAAAAACACACTAATGGCATGTTGTGCTCTAAACATTGGTCTACGGCATCAACAAAGCGTGCACCTACAACCGAAGCCATTGAACCACCCATAAATGAGAATTCAAAAGCAACCGCTGCAACAGGAATACCTTTTAAGCGGCCTTTCATCGCTACTAGTGCGTCTTTTTCGCCACTTGTTTTTTGGGCTGCGCTAATACGATCTGAGTATTTTTTTGAGTCTTTAAACTTTAATACATCTTTAGGCTCGTGCTCAGTACCTAGCTCTGTGCGGTCGGCTTCATCTAAAAAGTGCTCTAAACGCTTACGGCCGCTCACACGCATGTGGTGGTCGCATTTAGGACATACGTTTAATGACTTCTCTAGTTCAGCTTTATATAAAATTGAATCGCAAGCTGTACATTTAGCCCAAACGCCCTCTGGAATTTCTTTACGACCTGATGACTTAGTCGTTTTAGGTAAGATTTTTTCTAACCAACTCATTTGCAACTCTCTTAATGCTGTTCTGTGTCGCGAGCCTGCTAATAAGTAGCAGACAGATTTTTTCAATTAAAACATGAATTACACAAACACGGTATAAAAAACTGGTCTTAGTAGTTAGATAAACGCTTATAAATTCAGCACTAACATTCCGTGTCAGGTAAAAATAATGGCCCTAACGGCGTTTTAGGAATGTTAAAATGCGCTGGGTAATCAACATCCACTAAGTACAACCCTGCCGCTTTTGCCGTGGCACTGGCTTTAGCGCGCTCTTTTAAATCTAATAGCTCTTTTAACCACACTGGCTGATGTTTATGTAAGCCTATATCCATTAGACAGCCGGTAATATTGCGCACCATATGGTGTAAAAAAGCATTCGCTTTAATATCAATAATAACGTAATCACCCTGTCGCTGTACCGATAAATGATGAATTGTTCTGTTTGCTGTATTAGCTTGGCAATGCAGTGCTCTAAAAGAAGTAAAGTCATGCTCACCAATTAAGTACTGACACGCTTCTTGCATTTTTGTTTCATCAAGTGGGTGATGAAAATGTGTAACCCCTTCATTCATCACTGCGCCCCTGTAGGCGTAGTTATAAATAACATAACGGTAACGACGCGCTGTTGCGCTAAAACGTGCATGGAAGTCTTCACTTACGGGTTGTGCAAAACGAATTGCTATGTCTTTAGGCAGTAGCGTATTCATCCCCATGGTAAACGCCACCATTTCACGCGGAGCATGAGTTTCAAAGTGGATAACTTGGCCAGTGCCATGCACCCCAGCATCTGTGCGCCCCGCGCACACTATTTCAACCGGATGATTACAAATGCGCGATAACGCTTTTTCTACTTCTTGTTGTACGCTATTTACGTGAGACTGACGTTGCCACCCACTGTAACGCGCGCCGTTGTATTCAACTCCAAGTGCTACTCGCATAATTACTGCTTTACCTACTGTGCTAATGAACGAGGCATTTTATGCTATCTCGCGGTGCAATAAAAGCCAGTGTGTTGTGATCCAATAAATACCTACAAAAAAGCCGCAATAATTACCTTATTGCGGCTCAAGTAACGTTTAAAAAGCTACTTTAATTTTGCTTTTAAGCTTTGGGCTTCTTCTTGCACATCTTCAGGGCCACTTTCAATAACATCTTCAATCACTTTTAATGCTGAGTCAAAGTCGTCAATCTCAATATACGCCCTTGCCAAATCAAGCTTGGCAGAATAACCACCGCTCTCTAAGTCAACATCTGTAGGATTATCCCCAGCAAGTAAGGATTCAAAATCACCTAACCCTACATCCATATTAACTTCGTCATAAGGTTCGTGCTCAAGTACCGAGTCGTCACTTTGTTCGAGTAACGCATCAATATCAACAAAATCGTCGGCAGTAGGCTGCTCTGTATCTTGTATAGGGTTATCTTGAACCGCTTTCGTTTCAATCTCACTATCTAAATCTTCATTAAGTAAGCTATCGAAATCGACGTCAAATTCACTGCTGTCCTCTAAATATAACTCATCTGGTTCAGATAGTTCACTGAGTAACGCATCAAAATCGGTTTGCGTTAGATCAGCCATAAACTCATCGTCTAGCTGCTCGTCGGGTATAACCTCTTCATTAGTTTGCTCATCAGGAGCTTGTGTTAGCTCAGCTTCTATCTGCGAGTTTGTTATTTCATCTTCACCGTCTTGTGATAGTGCTTGCTCTAAAATTGCGTCGTCAAAATCAGGTTGTTCCTGCTTGCTGTCCGTAATCTGCTCTTCACTGAAAGACTCCTCTTGCGAGAGAGGTGTATCAACATCATCGTCAATCAGCGGCTCGTCATCTAGGTCAGCATCTAATGCATCAATACCAGTGTTACCAGCAAGTGCATTCGCTAAATTTTGCTCAGCTTGGCTTGGCGCCATACCGCTTGACTGTCCATCAAGTTCATCACCTTGCAACTCTTGCGGACTATATGATTGCTGATCATCTAAATCAAAATCGTCGTTATCAAGCTCTAATTCAGGGTATTCATCAAGCTCTTCGCTTGGGGTGACTTGCTCATCTAATAATGCATCAAGCTCTTCGTCTAGCCCATCAATACTTTGCAGTAAATCGTCATCAAAAACCCCTTTGTCTTCATCCGTATTTTCAGGTAAATCTAGCTCGCTTGCAACATCCGTTAATTCATCTGCCGATAAATCCGTTTGAGCCCGGCTATCATCTTCACCGATTTCTTCAGCGGCAAGCTGTGACTGTAATTCTAGCTCTGAAAAATCGTTATCAATGAGTAACTCATCATCAAAGTCGTCTTCTAGGCTATCTAGTTCATTGCCCGAAAGTGCATTTGCTAAGTCTTGTTCAGCTTGGCTTGGCTGCATGCCTGTAGCCTCACCATCAAGCTCATCGCCCAATAACTCATCAGGTAAGTATTGCTGTTGTTCTGTTACATCTAACGCGTCTCTCTTCTCATCTGAAAAGTCTATATCATCGCTGAGTGTATCATTTACAACCTCATTTTCAGGTTGAGTATCTAAAAGCGGATTCGCTGGTGTTTCCTTTGAATCTAGCGGATCGTCACCTAAATCGACCTCTACCTCTTCAATATCATCATCAAGGTCATCAAGTGCCCAATCAGGGTTTTCAACATAGTCTTCGTCTGTAGCTTGCTCTAGTTCACTGAGTAATTCATCAACACTTTTTAGGGTATCGTCAGTGTACTCATCCTGCGCATCTTCTGGGTCAAGTAATGTTTCTGAACTATCTATGAAGTCGGTGTTTTCAAGCAAATCATCATCAAGCTCTTCTTCAAGCTCTGGCTCTTCTGCAAGCTCTGGCTCTCCTGCAAGCTCTGGTTCTTCTACAAGCTCAGGCTCATCTTCAAGCTCAGGATCGAAATCATGGGGTGGGTCGGCTTGGGGGGGGGGGGCGGGGGGGG
>NZ_PNCU01000249.1:0-258 GCF_005886915.1 Pseudoalteromonas sp. S3776
AACCCCAAGCATCCACAGAAACAGAAAACAACCAAACCAACCTAAACCAAGAAAACTAATCAACTCATGAAAAAGGTAATAAACATAAACTTCCAGGGCAGGGTGATTCCCATTGAGGAATCTGCCTACGACGTACTGAAGCAGTATGTAGAAAGCCTCCGCCGTTTCTTCGCCAATGAAGAAGGAAGAGATGAAATCATCAATGATATTGAAGGCCGTATTGCTGAGCTCTTTGGTGAAACACTTAAAAAAGGTAGC
>NZ_PNCU01000250.1:0-371 GCF_005886915.1 Pseudoalteromonas sp. S3776
CGTGTTTGTTGGGCAATCACAACAGTGGGTAGAGGAACTTAAAGACGCAATGGCGAAGGTTCGTCCTGGCGTATGGGATGATCCTGAAGCCGCTTATGGTCCGCAAACGACGCCGCAGGCTAAAGCGCGTATTCTGTCGCTGATTGACAGTGGTAAGCAGCAAGGCGCAACGTGTTTGCTAGACGGCTCTGATTTTAGAGTTGAGGGTTATGAAAGTGGTAACTGGGTAGGTCCAACCCTGTTTTCAAACGTCACAACTCAAATGGATATCTACAAAGAAGAAATATTTGGCCCAGTCCTTTGCTGTGTATTTGTCGATAGTTTAGATGAAGCAATTACGCTTATTAATAACAACCCATACGGTAACGGCA
>NZ_PNCU01000251.1:0-429 GCF_005886915.1 Pseudoalteromonas sp. S3776
TATATTTGCCGGTTTGCTTGTATTCCAGAATCTGCTTGGGCGTGATGAGATCACCGGTATTATTACCCCAGGCGTTTCTTTCGTAGGTAATAACAGCCGCAATATCGACTTCACTTAACTGAGCAGCAAAGGCCTGCATAGCTGTGCCTTTCTTACCGTTCACCACAATATCGATATGTGCCTTGATCTGATCTTTCTCGACAGCCATTTTCGAGCCCTTGAGAGCAGGGAAAATCGGTGGCATACCTTCACCGTTAACCTGGTGGCAGGCCGCACAGACTTTCTCGTAAGTCTTCTTACCGCGCTCCATCAGCTCAACCATCGTCCAGTCCTTGCTGGTCAGTTCTCTCTCTTTAGCAGCCGCTTCTTTCTTTTCAGTCAGCCATTTTGCGTAATCTTCTGGTGTTCTGACATCCACCACAATCGGCA
>NZ_PNCU01000252.1:0-277 GCF_005886915.1 Pseudoalteromonas sp. S3776
GGCGTGATCCAAACGGAAATCTGCCAGGTTCTTTTCCAGCTGGGCTTCCAGGCGCTGCAATCGGGAAATAATCCACTTGTCCGCCAGTGTTAGCTCAACTTCACCACCGTTCTGGCCACAGTCTTCACCCTTGGTGTTCATCTGAACGTAGTTGGCGGCGTTCCAGATCTTGTTGCAGAAATTTCTGTAACCTTCCAGGCGCTTCATATCCCAGTTGATGTCACGACCTGTAGAGGCCAGTGAGTACAAGGTATAACGAAGGGCGTCGGTACCGTGT
>NZ_PNCU01000253.1:0-304 GCF_005886915.1 Pseudoalteromonas sp. S3776
CTTTAAAGCTCTGCCAGTCAGTTCTGCAGGTCTACCCAGGTCAGCAATATCTGTTCTGACCGGATTACCGGTCAGAATAAATTTCCCAGAGCCATTTACAGAGCCAAAAGCATCGGGAAAAGCCAACAGCACTTTGCGGGCAATTCTGGACAATATCTTGTTAGTGAATCCGGCAATGGCATTCTGCTCATGGATCACCAGAGGGATACCAGCCAATCGCGCTGCTACTCCACCTGGACCAGTCACAAACCCGCCCATACCGAGCACACAAACAGGCTTACAGCTACGTATTACTTTCAAAGCA
>NZ_PNCU01000254.1:0-319 GCF_005886915.1 Pseudoalteromonas sp. S3776
TACCCTTAGGGTCATGCACAGCATTGCCCAGCATTTGATAGCCTCCGCAAATACCCATTAGTTTTCCGCCATAACGCAGGTGCCTGAGAATGTCCTTATCCCACTGATTCTCATGCAAGAAGGCCAGATCCGTTCGGGTATTCTTGGTGCCTGGAATAATGATCAGATCGACCGAAGGAATCGATTCGCCTTTCCTGACAAAATGGATCTCGACATCGGGTCTGAGTCTAAGGGGATCAAAGTCGGTGTGATTACTGGTTCGGGTCAGAATGGGAACCGCTATTTGCAAAACCTCATCGCCACTCTCGGAAACCTGCTG
>NZ_PNCU01000255.1:0-253 GCF_005886915.1 Pseudoalteromonas sp. S3776
TAATGATCACTAATAACATTCCTTATGGTGCTACCTTAAACGTAAAAGATGGTGCACAAGTGAAGAAAGGTGATATCATCTGTACTTGGGATCCATTCAATAATGTAATCGTTGCTGAACAAAATGGTACTATTCGTTTTGATAGTATCTTGGATGGTTTCACTTATCGTGATGAAGCAGATGAACAAACCGGTCACCGTGAGAAAGTAGTTATTGAAACAAAAGACAAAACAAAAATCCCAACAATTATCGT
>NZ_PNCU01000256.1:0-237 GCF_005886915.1 Pseudoalteromonas sp. S3776
AAAGTGCTGCCGGAAAATGCCGACCCTATGGACATTCGTTACAACGTGATCCAGTGGGTGCATCGCGCCACCCGTGGCTGGTCGTATGGGGCATCGGTGATAGATCCACGCACCGGCGAGATCATCAAAGGCCATGTGACTTTGGGCTCGTTGCGGGTGCGCCAGGATATTCTGATCGCCGAAGCCTTAGCTGCGCCATTTGTTAAAGGCGATGAAGTGACGGAGCGTTTGCATGCC
>NZ_PNCU01000257.1:0-250 GCF_005886915.1 Pseudoalteromonas sp. S3776
CCGTATTGCGCTGTCCCCATGTGGCTTCAGATAACTTATCCACACCCCCCAAATTCACGACCACTTCATCAATCGTTTCCAGAAACAGTTCATTCCAGCTTGAATATTCTGAACTCAACCAGTTCATGGGTTGCTCCTGATAAAGTCTCAGTAGCATTTCATTCTCATGATTCACCTTCTGCAACCAACTGTCTTCTACATCCGTTTTGGCATCGTCAGACTGCGACATAAAGTAGCGGCCCAGAGATTT
>NZ_PNCU01000026.1:0-3652 GCF_005886915.1 Pseudoalteromonas sp. S3776
AGTATAAAGGCCATTAATATGCTTCATGGCTCGGCCTAAATTTGCATCAGGGGTTTTGATTAGCAGGTGGTAATGATTGGTCATTAAACAATAAGAATGCACTTCAATATTAAAGCGAAGGCTTGCTTGCTCAATACAATATAAAAAATACTTAAAGTCGTCATCGCTCAAAAAGGTATTTTCACGCCCTCTTCCCCGATTCATTACATGATAAAACGCATTTTCATACTCTATTCGCAGCGGTCTAGACATAATAATAAACTCAATGAGCAAAAAACTATAAATCTAGACCTTTGATGTCTGAAGTAAAGATTTGACCCCTTTGGTTTTTTTCTTTAGTTAATAAGCTTTCATCTAAAGATTTACTTTTATCTGCATTTTCAAATGAATTTATGAAATCAACCTGCGCACTATAAAATCGATTACTTAAGTCAGAGTTTGACTCTAACTCAGAGCTTAAATAACTATTGAGCTCATTATGCAACTTACTATATTCTTTTATTTTTTCGAGAGTCGCTTTATTATTTAAATTTTCACAAAGTATTAAGCCCGCAGAAGTTTTTCCAGCAAGATGAAAGTCAGCACTTAGCGTAGCAATTAAAAAAATACTAAGCATCATTTAACATTCCTTTTTAAATATAAAAAATATTTTTTGATAAACTCGGCTAATATAACTAAAAATATTACGAGCAGTAAAAGTCACTCAAAAACTGTGTGGGTATGGGGTCAAATTTTTGACTTCAGACATCAAACCACTTCGAAGCTCTTCCCAATGTAATTTAACCTTCTTATCTTCAATCATTAATGCATTTAATCTTTCAACAACTTTTGATACAGCCGAATAGTGTTTAACATTAAAAATAATTTCTAACGCTTTTAAATTTTAAAACTGTGGCCAAAATTAGTTGACCACTAGAACTAAGATGTGATGCGGAGGTAGGGAGAAATTATTTCTTATAAGCAGACTTTGCTAATATCAAGCTAATGTAAAAAGTTAGTATAGATAACCCAAATAATAATAAAGATACAGACCAACCAAGAGGGCCTGTTTCACATCCGTTATTATATTTACAAGCAATGGTATTCGGTTCTAAAATAAATTGATAAGAAAACCATCCGAGAAATAATGAAAGAGCTAATAAAAGTAAAGCTAATATTATTTTTGATTGTATGGACTTTAACGTTGTTGACCCATTTTCGGATGGATATTTTCGTATCAGGTATAAAAGAAAAAAGCATCCAACACTAAAGACTGTTAAAGTTAAACTATATAATATATTAATTATTTTAGGACTAAGAGTTGATATGAAAATTAATAAAGCTGAGATTAATATTATATAGGTTAGCTCTGAACGCATAATTAAGATTACTCTCTTGCGCTGCAAGAAATAATTAATTCACCACGACTCTGTGAAGTAAGTGCAAAGTAAACATTCATTTTATTATTATCATTAGTCCTTGGAGCGCTCCTTACGCTAATCGTATCTTTTTTAGTTTGTGAAATGGTAATCTTAAAAGAGCTAATCCAGGGATTTTGTACTCCTGTTTGTATAACTGTTGCAGCTGACGCGTTTACAGTAACTTCACCATTTTTATAAATCAACTTATCATCATTAAGAGCTGTCGAAAGGTTTACCGAAACACTCTTTAGCATTTTAGGGGCATCTTCAAAATAATTTTCATTAATAATTGCGCAACCAATTTTATTCATAGGAAAAGATTTGGAAGCCGATATATCACTAAATAATATTAATGATATAGATAGAAATATAAACAAAAGTTTCTTTTTCATGTGAATTATTAGCCCAATACTGTTAAGGATAAAATATGCCTTTACCGGGATTTATATCATTAGCAATCTGCCAGCAAAGAATTCTCTCTAACTCCCAACCTTTCCTGCTTATTTCACCAATAGTAGCGTCTTCAATCTCTCGTAAAATCAATCCTAATTTTTCAGTAATACTAAAATACTCGTCGAGTTTATCTAACGAATATGCTATGCCAAGGCCGATAAATATAGCTACAGCCAGAGGAGCTGCGGCTATTGTAGTTGTTGTTCCTACAGCAGCTGCTGCAAGCGCAGCCGCAATACTCGATACACCAACTTTTATCAAAGATACAGCTAAATCGGCAAGTAAATTACTAAGTAAAACCTCATCTTCTAAAAAATGTTGAAGTATTATAATTGGAACTGTAAAAAATATTGTTAAGCGAGCACCGGAGCGAGCACTCTGAATTATGGCTGAAGTTTTCCCTATAGCCATATCGACAACTCGAGCATTTTTAGCTGTTTTAGTGAATATGGTTTTAAATTCGAGTTTACCTTTAAAAATAATATACTTCTCACCTCGAATATATTTTTCATAAACTCGACCAGTAAAACCTAAATCCCGGAACATTTGAATTAATACTCGACCATCTAAAGCCGCTGATATATTACCAGCCACGACTCGGCTTGTGGAGCCTGACTTATCTTTTGTAGCATTCTTGTGTAATTCGATAAGTTCTTTTCACTTAGTAGATAAAGTGTTTGATGGTTTTTACGAATGGATTCTATTAGTTTTTATTATTCTCGATATCCCTGATTTTTAAACTATTCATAGTCAATCCTTGTAAGCATATTCACATTTATTTAGTGATAAGCTACCTAAGTTGGATTAAAAAATCAATATTTCTTGTTTGAGTAATTGAGTGGGCTATTTATAAGGAGTTACTTTGAATTGGCAATACTTTAACAAGTAGCCTTGTAAAAAGAAAAGTATCAAAAAGGAGTTACCCATTAGGTAGAACCAAATAATGACCCCATTAATTTTTAGCGGTATTCACTTATTTTGTTGCTCTTCAGCATAAAACTATAATGAAAAGCCGCCACATTACTGCAACGGCTTTTTACTTTTATGAGCACTTAAAATAGAACCCATAAAGATCAATTTTTAACTCAAAAATTTTTATTAGCCGATAATGCTAATTGGCCAGTTAAATAATACCAATGCTTGGCAAAAGCAAATTTTAGTCGATTCAACGTTAATAGGTTGCTCTTGATTAGCAATCATAGGGTCTTTAGATGGGGTCTAGATGGGGTCAAATCTTGACTTCAGACATCAAACAATCTCGAAGTTTTTCCAATTGTAATTTAACCTTTTCATCTTCAAGCATTAATTTATTCAATCTACCTACAGCTTTCGATATCGCCGAATAATGCCCAACATTAAAAACAGCTGCTAATGCCTGCAAGTTTAACCCCGTTAAATCTTGGCATAATTTAATAGCAAACCAACGAGGTAAGTTTTTCTCTTTTCGTCCCTTTTTAATCATTACTATATCATCTACCTCAACATTAAAGTATTGAGCTAAGTAAGCTATAACTTCATCTGCTGAGTGATTTTTACTAACAAACTTTCTTTCGCTATCAGGCTTGGCAATATAGTCTTTTATGTTTTCAATAAAGTCCTCACAACCCAAAACCGACAATAACTTTTTAGCACTATAAAAAGCGCTTATTTCTTTATTGTTTTCATATTCAACAAACTGTTTATAAGCAGCATATTTACGCTTTTTTCCTTGAAGCGAAAATATAAAGTCCCGAACTAACCATTTCGGCGTCGCTGTGTTTTTGATAAAAGCTGAATAGCTAGACCATGTATACTTAGCA
>NZ_PNCU01000027.1:0-161008 GCF_005886915.1 Pseudoalteromonas sp. S3776
CAACTGAACTACCACTCCGCATTTTCGTTTCTGCTTAGGTCTCCCTTTGCAGCGGCGTGAATAATACGAATCAGCCCCTACTTCGTCAAGGGCTTTTTTGTTTTTTTACAGGTTTTTTAGTCATCTGACATCGAAAGGTTTAAAATTTCACCTGATTTGTCACTTTTTGAGCCATTTTTGCCGACTTGATTTTTTTCTACCTCGGCATCGTGCTCACTGCCTACTTTCTTTTTGTTTAAAAAAGGGAGTTTAAAGTTAAATTTGATTGGCTTTTTCTGTACAAAAATACGAATTGCTAACCAGCCTAACAATAAAATGAGCAAATTACAGCCCGCGATTAAAATCACTAATGTAGAAGTGGCCATTTTTTCTTCAACGGGCTCTGTTTCCAAAGGGAGGTATTGATCAATCAGCGTAGCTGGGTCTATTTCGGGCACTGCTTCTATGGGTCTTTCTATCTCAAACTTGTACGTTGGTATTGTGGCCATAAACTCACGCCCGTTTATATTAGTACCAAAAACAGACAGTTCAACGCTGTATCTTCCCCAATCATAGTTTTTAATTGCCAGTTGTCGTGTATCACCCGCTTGCGCGTCAATCGTAAACATTTGCTCTTCATTGTTAGGGTAATAAATTTTCCCCTGTACAATAACGGTTTCGGGTTTAACTATGCGGCTATCTATATTAATAGTTAGCAAGTGCTCATCGGTATCAAGCTCTGCCAACGCTATTTCAGGTTTAAATGGCGGTTCATGCACAATAATAGGCTCTTGCACAATACGTCGTTGTAGTAAAGGAGTGGCTATGTAGAGCTCTGGCGTCCACTGCCCTGCTGGAAAGTCTAATTTAAATTCGCCAGTAAACACCCCATCTTTAGGACGCTCGTCAAAGCCGCGCCCATCGTCTTTAAATTCGGCAACTTCTTGAATGCCGGCACCAAAGTTTGCGTAGCTTTCATCGTTGGTGCTTACAAAGTCAACGTTAAGGCTTACCACATCTTTAAATAAGTTTGCATCGATAGGCTCATCATCATTTAAAATTTCGCCCGTTATTTTTATTGTCTCACCTCTAAACAGCATAGGGGGTAACGGCTGTGCTTTTAAAGACACCTCCCCCAAAACCACAATGCGGCTGTCGGGCAAAATACGGCCAATAACTTGCCATGGGCCCGCCATCGGTTTTTTTATGGTGATTAAATCGTAACTAAGCTCATCAAACCAATCAAGATTGGGATCTTTAACGGCGTTGGTGGCAAAGTATTTGCTGCCATCGGGCCTAACTAAAATAACCGCAGGCGACCCTGGCTTTCTAAAAAATAGTAAGGTTATTTCGTCTAATTGGCTGTCTATACGAAAACGGTTATCTAGCAGCGGTATTTCATTTTGTTGGCCGTCGCGTTTGAGCAGCTCTACTTGCTTAACGGCAAACGCACTGGCGCTAAAAAGCGAGGCGGCGCATAGTGCAGTTATAAAATACATCGTTTTCATAGTTGGCCTTATTCAGCGCGCCATAAACAGTGGCCGCCTTCTTTGTTTACAAGATCGAGTCGTGCTTCGTGTGCGCTTTGCTCTGCGTCGTTTGCGCGCAATACAACCAAAGGTGCTCGGTCACTACTTAAGCGCCTTATGCCGCCAGCTTGTTGCTCGCTGCCGTCGTCTTTATTTTGGTTTAAGTTTAGCTTGGTTTGCCCACCAGTCATGGCAAGGTAAACATCGGCTAAAATTTCAGAATCCAGTAACGCGCCGTGTAAGGTCCGTTTGGCGTTGTCTATGTCATAACGACGGCACAAAGCATCGAGGTTATTCTTTTGACCAGGATGCAAGTCACGCGCCATTTTAAGGGTGTCGAGAACTTGGCAGTACTCGTGCGTATTTGGATAGCCTTGGTTAAGCAGCGCAAACTCGTTATCCATGTGGCCCACATCGAACGGGGCGTTATGTATTACAAGCTCTGCACCTTTAATGTAATCAAAAAACTCTTGCGCTATATCGCGATAAAGTGGTTTGTCACGTAAAAACTCATTGGTAATACCGTGAACATCTATTGCTTCTTCTTCAATACTGCGCTGTGGGTTGATGTAAACATGAAAATTATTTCCGGTTAGACGCCTGTTTACTAATTCTACACACCCAATTTCTATTATGCGGTGCCCCTGTTTGGGGTCGATGCCGGTGGTTTCTGTATCTAAAACTATTTGTCTACGTGCCATATCGAATTTAGCCTGACTCTGGTATCTTTCTATAATCACTTTATTGTACATAATATCAAGGTAAAACAGTGCAAAAAACCGTAGAGATTTACACCGATGGCTCATGTTTAGGTAATCCGGGCCCGGGTGGTTATGGTATTTTTATGATTTATAACGGCCACGAAAAAAAATTAAGCCAAGGGTATAAGCTCACCACGAACAATCGCATGGAAATGCTCGCAGCCATTGTTGCCCTTGAATCACTTACCCGCCCTTGCACAGTTAACCTCACCACAGATAGCCAATATGTTAAGCAAGGCATTGAATCGTGGATTGCAAATTGGAAAAAGCGAGGCTGGCAAACATCAGCAAAAAAATCGGTTAAAAATGTCGATTTATGGAAACGCCTAGATAGCGCTTGCAGTGAGCACGCGGTTACATGGAAATGGGTCAAAGGGCATAGCGGACATAAATATAACGAAATAGTTGACGATTTAGCACGTGACGCAGCAAGCAGTAGTAATCTACTTGATGATGAAGGCTATCAGCCTTAACCCGTTAAAGCTTACGCACTTTTTAATGTCATGAACGTTAGGTTTATCTAGCCAATAAAAAAGTGCGTCTTACTTTCTTTAACTATTATTATTTTTTTGCTCACACTGCTTAAAGTGCTGTTTTGAGGTTTGCCTAAGCCCTGCCCCTTTTACGGGTGAAAACTGCGGCCTTGCATGCCACTTAGGTTTTATAGGCGTAAGCGGAGCTACGCGTTTTCGCGCCACCAGCATGTACACACTCCCCATAGGTTTTAAATACTGTTTGGCAAAACTGCGCCAAAATGCAAACCGCGAAAGTCTGTTACCACGCGCAAGAGATGAGTAAATAAAGCGCTCATCGCTAATAATTTCAAACCCCAATAAATTAAGCCAATCTTTTACCCGTGCAGGCGTAAAAAAACGCCCCGTCCACGGCAGTTTTTGGCCGCTAAAAGGCAACATTTGCGCCAATCCACATAAGCTAAACGGATTAAATCCGGTAATAACAATGTAACCACCGGGTATTAGCGTGCGGTGCGCCTCGCGTAATATGTGATGAGGGTCTGAGTGGTACTCTAAGCAGTGGCTTAAAATACACGCATCCACACTGTGCTCATAAAAAGGCAACTCGTCTATATCGGCTATCACACCTGTGTAAGGCCCCTCTTCGGCAACACATACTTGGTGCTTTATAGTGCTTACACTGGTATTAAGCTCGCCACTTAAATTCCCCAATTTAAGCATATGGTAGCCAAACATACGTGGCAGCCATTGATCCATTTTTTGTTCAATGTCAGCACGTAAATAGTCCCCATGAGGGAACTGCTGCCATGACAGCGGTTTGGGTCCTTCTTGAAAACTAAGGGCTGGTTTCATTTTTATAGCTCGTTATACTAGGTGTTATCTGTCACTTTATAGAGCAAATTAATATGGTGCAAGTTAAAGCAATTAAAGCCTTTTCTGACAATTACATTTGGTGTTTAACTACCCATAATAGCGACCTAGCATGGGTGGTTGACCCTGGCGACGCTCAGCCCGTTATGGCACATTTAGCAGAGCATAATTTACAACTTGGTGGTATTTTAATTACCCATCATCATAGCGATCATACCGGTGGCGTAGCCGAGCTTGTAAAACAGTTTCCAAGTATTGCCGTGTACGGCCCTATAAACAGTCCTTTTGCGGGAGTCACCAACACTCTGGTTGATGGCGATAGCATTGAGGTATTGGGTGTGCGTTTTAATATTATTACTACCCCAGGCCATACGCTTGATCACATTTGTTATACTCATGAAGAGTTGGCCTTTACAGGCGATACGCTTTTTAGTGGTGGCTGTGGGCGATTATTTGAAGGCACGCCAGAGCAAATGTGGCACTCGTTTAATAAACTGCGTGAGCTACCTAAAACCTGCAAAGTGTATTGCACCCATGAATACACACAAGCCAATTTAGCATTTGCAAAAGCCGTAGAGCCGCGTAACCCTGAACTACTCCAATACAGCGATAAAGTAGATGCACAGCGTGCTAACAACGAAATTACACTGCCAAGTACAATAGACCAAGAGCTAAAAGTTAATCCATTTATGCGCAGCGACCTACCGACAATTACAGAGTTAATTCCAAAAGAGTTTGTGTTGGTTACAAAAAACAATGAACCCTGGGAAAACTTTGCCAGTCTGAGACGATTCAAAGACAACTTTTAGTTAAGATATGTTGACCTGCTGTCATTAATTTTGCAGCATCGTGGTTAGGTATGACCTAGATAAAACCATTGGTTTAAAAATAGCGAATGGTTTTATCAACATGTTAAAGTTGGTCGTTAAGTGGCAATGTTGACTCATAACGGGTAGTATTCGCCGAGTTTTTTTACCTGATGTATTGGTATATATGAATAAATCTCCTCTATTAATTGCCTTGGCGCTTGCGCTAAGTGGTTGTCAAACTTTAACAACCGTAGATTCAGACGCACAAGCTGCTACCCAAGCAAATAAGCGCTTAGAAGGCGCAAGCCCTAACGATATTAACAATGCATTGATGGTAAACGCACAATATCAACACGTTGAACAGAGCGAAGACGCCCCCATTTTTGACGATGTGTGGGAGCGTATTCGCTACCAACTGTCTATTGAAGTACCGCAAAACCGCCCTGTTGTTACTGAGCGTAATTACTATGCACGTCATCAAGCTTATTTAGATCGCATTTCAAAACGCGCAGAACCTTACTTACACTTTATTGTTGAAGAAGTAGAAAAGCGCGAAATGCCTATCGAAATCGCGCTTTTACCTATTGTAGAGAGCGCGTTTGACCCATTTGGCTACTCTAATCGCAGTGCTTCGGGTATTTGGCAATTTATGCCAGCCACAGGCGAGCGTTTTGATTTAAAACAAAACTGGTGGTACGACGGCCGACGCGACATAGTGCAATCTACGCGTGCCGCTCTTGATTACTTATCGTATTTACACAAAACCCTTGAGGGCGATTGGTTAAACGCCATTGCGGCTTATAATTCAGGCGAAGGACGTTTAATGCGTGCGATTAAGAAAAATCGTAAAAAGCATTTACCCACCGACTTTTGGTCTTTGGATTTACCTAGCGAGACCACCGCGTACGTACCTAAGCTATTAGCGCTTGCCGATTTATTAAAACGCGCTGATGAGTTTAATGTAAAGTGGAAGCCGGTTATCAACGCGCAAGTTGTAGAAGTGGTTGATGTAGGCTCACAGATAGACTTAGCGCTGGCCGCTGATATGGCCGATATGACCCTGACTGAGCTATACAGGTTAAACCCTGGCTTTAATCGTTGGGCGACCGATCCTAACGGCCCGCACTTTTTATTGTTACCCAGCGATAAAGCTGAGCAGTTTAGCCAAAAGCTGGCACAAACCGATGTTAAAGACCGTTTACGCTGGCAACAATACACTGTGGCGCGCGGTGATAGCCTATCGGTTATTGCTAAAAAGTTTACCACCAGCACCAGTGCTATTCGCTCGCTTAATAAATTAAAGTCAAACACCATACGTATTGGCCAACAGTTATTGGTCCCCTTAACCGATGGGGCAATTAATAGCGAACATTTACCTAAGCAAATGCGTTTAGCCGCTAATAAAGCCACCCGTACAAAGCTGTCGCACACGGTTAAAAGTGGCGACACCCTGTGGGACATTAGTCGTGAATACGATGTCACCATGGATGAGCTGGCCTCGTGGAATAAACTGAAGAAAAACGCAGTGTTGCGCTTAAATCAAAAGCTCACTGTGTATAAATCAGCGAGTAAACCACAAGCAACTGCAAGTACTAATCGCACCATTACTTACAAAGTACGCCGTGGTGACTCGCTTGCTCGTATTGCGTCTAAGTTTAATTTAACCGTAAACGAAATTATTAAGTGGAATAACTTAGCCGGCCAAAAGTATTTACAACCAGGCCAAAAGTTAAAGCTTAAAGTAGACGTAAGAAGTAGCTAATTTATAAAGCTATAAAAGCAAAAAGGAGCGCATGCGCTCCTTTTTTAATACTTTAATTTAATAAGTCTGGCCTATTGCACGTAAATTCCACGCTAAAAATAGCTGTTAAAAATAAATTTACTATTCAAAGTTCAGGGTTAAATTAAGCAGGTAGCTTTTCAAGCCATGCTTTTAACCACGGCTCTGCTACAGGCCATGGCTCAAAGTCTTCACAGGCATCTATTTCTAAACGGTTTCCTACCGGCTTAGCCTGCAAGTCACGTAGTAGCTCATCAAAGCTGCGCCCTGCACCGCAAAACGTATCGCCGTAGCATCTATCGCCCATGGCTATAACACCAAATGGCTTATCTGTTAGCATCGGAAATGTGCTATTCATAGCAAAGTAGAGCCCTGCTAAATTGCTAGGTACATCGCCCTGCCCTGTGGTAGAGGTAACAATTAATATATGTGAGGCGTTTTTTATATCATCAAGTGAGGCCTCACTAATAACGCTCGCAGTGTGCCCCGCTTTTTCTATTGTATTTGCAACGTCGTAGCTTAAACGTTCTGCGCCGCCGTTAACGCTGCCTACAAAAATACTAATATGTGCCATTAATAATCCTTTTCTTGCTGTGGCCAACCTAGTTGCTTACATATACTAAGCATGTCTTCACCTAGTGGCGCTTTAATTACGATGGGTTTATGCGTATAAGGGTGCACAAAGCTAAGTTGCGTTGCAAATAACATTAACCGCCTAAGTGCAAAATGCTCCCTAAAAAATTGATTATGCTGATTATCACCATGATTTACATCACCAATAATAGGTATTGATAAATGATTAAGGTGGCGCCTAATCTGATGCTTTCGCCCAGTTTTTGGAAAACACTCTACGAGCGAGTAACGCACCGTGGGGTATTTACCAATAGGGATGGGTAGCGTGGCTTGATGCAGACAATTAAATTGCGTTTGCGCCGCTTGTGGCGCTTTATTTTGCGTAGCAAATTTGTCAGCTATTTTATCAAGCTCTTCTTTTAATGGTTTATCTAAAAATACCGATTCAGGTGCAAAACCACGTACAAGCGCTAAATAACGTTTTGTAATCGTGCCTTCAATAAAAAGCGTGTTCATGTCTCGGGCGGCTTCTGAGCTTAGCGCAAATAACAGCACACCTGATGTTGGTCTATCTAGCCTGTGCACCGGAAATACATGTTGCCCTAGTTGGTCGCGCAGCATCTGCATTGCAAACTGCGTTTCGTGTTTATCTAAAAAAGAGCGATGAACCAATAAGCCTGCGGGCTTATCTATGGCAACAAAATAGTCGTCTTGGTAAAGAATATTAAGCTCGCCGTACGCTATAGGTTCTCCCTTTTCAGTCATGGGGTTTACCTAAAAAAGCATCAAGCTCACTAAGTAACGCTATAATTTCGCCGCTGCCGGTTTTACCCACTAACGCCATTTCAGCCATGGGCGCAATAGCAAAATTTTGTGGTAATGGTTGGTTAAGCGTTATTAATTGCTGCATTTTTTCAATAAATACAAACTGTAACCACTGCTCAAATGCCATAGTATCGTGACAAAAAGGCACTTGAGATTGTAATTTATTTGCCTCTATTGGCGTGATTTGCCACAGCTTATGTTTTTTTAAAAGTGTGCTTAATTGGTTTAAATAAGCCTGCGTTTGTTGATACATAACCACTCTTCTTTTTACGTTATAGGGCAATTATACCCTGTTCCCTCAATGCCTGCTATGGCGTATAATTAAGGTAATTTTGCAGTAAAAACAATTGAGATAACGATGAGCGAACATATAGCGACACTAGGCCAACTTTTAGATGGCGCCGGTACACAATGGCGTGCTTTTGATATTGGCAGGCATATTACTAAGCTTGATAAAAAACAATTTTTAGCTATCGAGCAAGCGCAAGTTCCTTATCCTTATCCGCTTGCAGGGCATGCATGGCTGGCTATTCAATTTTGGGATAGCAAAGCAAGTAAAGAACCTTATGTGTGGTTTTTAAAATTTCCACTTGATGAGCAAAGTAAATTAGTGAGTGCGAGCCGCGATCATTTCGCTAATATGGTTATTGAGGCCCTAGGCAGCGAAATTACCGGCGAGCAAGCCGATGGTAAGCTAGACAATAACCCTTATGTGTTTACCCCTAATGCAAATAAATTAGCGGCTTTTAACGCCCAACTTAAAGTATTGTTAAAGCAGCCAGCCTCTAAATATTACGAGCATACGCAGCTGTACTTTAGTGGTGATTTAGGTTTTGATGATTGGCAAAGCGTTGCGCTACAAGGTATTGCCGATTTTGCACTGCGCCTAAATCACGACAACAACTTAGCAAACTTGCAAAACGCTTGGCCGCATTTACCACTTGAAGTATTACAGCCTTTGAGCGCTATGCTTGAACATGTAGAAATACCGCCATCACTCAGTGAGCTTTTAGTGGCCTCTGGCCACACAGCCATTGAAAATAACGATACAATTGCACTGACTGCCGCACTGCGCTCACTTTCAAAAGGCCAAGCGCAAGGGCTGTGTACACAACTAGTAGATGCTGCATTAAGCTCATCTCTTAGTACTGATTCAGATGTACTTTTAACAATTGCAGGGCGTTGTTTTGCTCAACTAGAAGAGCCTGAGCGCTTACATATTTTTATGGATAATTGTGCGCACCACCAGCAAATTGCCGAGCTATTTCCCAGTATATTTGCTGATTTAGTTGCAATACCCACTATACGCCCACACTTATTAGGCTTATTACGTAAAGAAAATCGCAGCGAAACGCTCGCTCGCGCAATTGGAAGGTTGTTCTCTTAATGGCTACTTTGTGGACGTTTATCGCTATTGGCGCTGTAATATACTTATTTTGGCTAAACCGAAAAGTAGCAGAAGCTGCTAACAGTCATGCTGCGCGCCAAGCTGAACAATTACAGGTTCAGTTAATGAGCGTAGCGTGCACAAAGCGCCGCTTTGGCATTTTAAAAAATGGCAAACCGGGGATCAAAAGCGAATTTATGTTTGAGTTTTCAAGTGATGGCGAAAATGCCTATCAAGGTATTTTAATTATGGAAAATGAAATGCTAAAAAGTGTTGTTGTGCCGCCACACAAAATTTAACGCTAATCGTTAAAACCGGTGGGGTTAAAGTGAAACCACTAAAATAAGTTAATACATAAAACTAAGGCGTAACAAAAGTTACGCCCCACTCTTACAGCATCCTGCTTGTTATCCTTGACCCAAAATCCGTATTATCATCCCCTGAACGAGTAAACAACCCTATTTACCCTCAACATTGCATCCTGCAAAATCCATAACCATCCTGGCTAACCCACGTAAACTAACGCTTGGCTACTTACTTTAGCATCATCCTTGGTCATCCTTTTAAGTAGCTCCTGCCACTTTAAATGCATCCTGCATTTTCCACTTGCCGCCTTGGCCATCCTGCGTAAACTAACGCTCCTGCTACTTCCTGTAGCCTCATCCGTAAATATCCTTAAGTAGTTCCAACTACTAAGCGCTTCATGCACTTCCTAGTTCGTCCTTGCGTCCTTTTTAACTTGTCCTTTATGCTTCCTGCTAGCATCTGCTATGTTGCCTATTCCGTATCCTTGGCCGTAGCTTAGTCATTAAGCTATGTCGTCTTGACACGTTAAATACTACGCGAGTTTGGGTTTCATCCTACTAGGTAAACTAAATTAATTTTGCGTAATATATATGAAAAAATATAAAAACCTATACAAAACAGAAACTTACCCTATTAAAGCTGCATTTATGAACGACCGTAACTGATAATGCGCACGTCAATGTAAGATATATCTCACGGGCATATGTCCGTAATGGCGCTTATCGCTTACCTGCCTATTTTGCATAAGGTTTAAAAAGAAGCTCTCCAGATACTTTATTAAAGGCAAGTGATTTATAGGTGCTAAATCCTTCTGATTTAAAAAACGTATTATGCTCTTGGCGTGTAACAAAAACGGCAAGCCCTTTGGCTCCTGTGTTTTTAGTTGCTAAATCATCCAAGCCTCGCAACAGGTAACGCCCAAGCCCGTGGCCTTGCACGTGCGGGTCTACCGCAATAAACGCTAAATAGTAGTAATCGCCAATCTCATTGAGCGCAGCGCGTATTGTTTGCTCTTTTTCTATTAGTTGGTTGGTTTGCAAATACCCTGCACTGAGCATTAACTTTAAGCGCCAATGCCAATAACGCTCTGGTTGTAATTGGCTGCTTGACTCAAATACACACGCGACCGCTTTTAATTTATCATCG
Source organism: Pseudoalteromonas sp. S3776 (assembly GCF_005886915.1). NCBI lineage: Bacteria > Pseudomonadati > Pseudomonadota > Gammaproteobacteria > Alteromonadales > Pseudoalteromonadaceae > Pseudoalteromonas > Pseudoalteromonas sp. S3776. The sequence continues at coordinate 10,442 of NZ_PNCU01000027.1, forward strand.
CGGTACAAGCCTATTAATGGCAGCTTTTCTTGCCAAAAAGCACTGAGTTCTTCGCGTATCACTGAGCGTAATTTTTTCTCGTAGGCAGCCATATTATGTTGATCATAACCTAATAAATTTTGCAGTAGCGGATCATCATGATAGGCCTGATAGATTAAACTCCCTGCCGTGCTTATATCTTCAGGGGCGAGGTATTGTACGCTTAATGTGTGCTCATTAGAGGTGACTGTCATTGTTTATCCTTTTTGCTTTTCTACCCTCAACGTTGCCAGTTGTTTACCGCATGTAAGATGGTTGGTAATTGTATGGCGAAAATGTTTATCTATACTACACGTTAACTATATACCTAAAGCAAAAATACCGTCAATTCAGCGAGAGTTTAACTAGCAAAGCCTATAGTCTGGCTCTAAGCTTGGTTTAATTTAATCAGATGGAGTAATAATATGGATACGACAAAACACGATATGAAAACGTTGTTTGCACAATTGGGTTTACCTAGCTCAGAGCAACAGATTGACGATTTTATTGCTTCTCACTCACTAGAAGACACAACGCTTTTACAACATGCTCCTTTTTGGGATGAAGCACAGCAGCATTTTTTAGCAGAATCGCTAGCAGAAGATGGCGCGTGGAGCGAAATAATTGATGAACTTGATGTGAGGCTTCGCCAAGAAGGTAAGTAATCCCCCCCTCTACTTATACCAAGGCTTTATGCGCCTTGGTATTGTTGCTACTATAGCACCCGCGCAACAAACACTTGCTGCGCATATATATTAAAGAGTTACAAATCTAATGAATGCAGTTGTATTTGATGCAATTAAAGTCCTTCTTGATGAAGGCAAAACCCCTACTGTTGCCCTAACTAAAAGCCGTTTAGCACAACCTGTGCCTATGCCGGTTATTATTGCCGCAGTAAGCCAATATAAAAATAATCCTGATTCAATTCATAATTTAATGAAAAACCCTGAGCAGAGCATCGTTGAGCCTAAAACATCTCAACTCGATCGCATTGAGAAAAAACTCGATAGGTTGCTAGCCCTGTTAGAGCAAAAATAATTTGAGACTATAAATGTTCGTTGTTGATTTAACGTTTGACTGCTACCAAGACACTACCCTAGAACACGCCGAGCAAGCCATTAACCGGTTAGTTAATGCACTGCGTTTTAACGGCCAAATTATGGGGGAAGAATTCCCAACTGTACTAAAAGATGGCTACTTTATTACCCGTGTAATGTGCCCCACCGAAGACGCCATGCACCCATTAAATAATAGCCCTTTTGTAAAACACAGTATTGAGAAGCTACACAGTGCTGGTTTGCTTGCCCCTAAAATAAAAGTGATTGGTCAAGACATTCACTCAAACGGTGCCGATACCTGTAAATCGCCCTCAAGCTATATTTTATACACAACCTATGTGCATACCTGTAGCCCACTGTATTGTGGTGATGACTTTTTACCTGTGCCATTGTTTACTATTCCCGCCATTGCAAATGGGGACTATAAAACACTCATAAAATGGCAAGAAGATTGGCAAGCCTGCGATCAAATACAAATTAATGGCGCTACGCGGTGTGAATTTCCCGCGCTTGAAGAAATATCAAGCACAAAAAGTGACTTATATCGCCGCGGTAAAGACATTGCTAAACGTATCCGCTTTTTAACTCAAAAACCGGTTTATTATTATTTATACCGTGTAGGTGGTGTCGATAAAGCCTCAGAGCTTGAGCGTAAATGCCCTAGCTGCAATAGTGAGTGGAAACTGCCAGAGCCGTGGTTTGGGTTATTTGACTTTAGATGTGAGCCATGCGGGTTGGTATCTAATGTTTCGTGGGATTTTCAGTAACAAACTAATACGTGCCAGTAGTGAGTTAAACTGGCACCTACTTTTTACACTGTTAACGCTTTTAAAAATGATTCTATATTGGGTGCAAGTACATGATGCGGCTTTTTACCCACATACTCTAAACATACCTCACCGGTATTTACCTGCACGGTAACCAGTAGGTCATCTTGCTCAGTTAAACCAATGAATAGGGTTTCTGGCTGCTTTAACTTTCGTTTCATTAAGACATGGCCAGTAATATTTTGTTGCAGCAGGTCAAAATCATCTTTATTCCACGCTTGTAATAACTCAACACGGTGGCCTTCTATACTGGCTAAAATACTGCCGCCATACATGTGCCCATAAAACTCATCAAACCCTGCAGGGAAGCTCAGCTCAAGTGCGTTAGCTAAATCTGATAACGAACCTGCGGGAGATTGCAAAGCACTTTTCCATTGAATATTGCCTTGGGCGTCTACTTCGCCAAATTCACACGGGCTAGGCCATTGCTCATCGTGTGCCATAAGCGGGTATTTAGCGGTGTTTTTAACGGTTTTTTCACAAAATTGTGTGTGAAGTTGGGCCATTTGCATTGCAACAGACATACTGCGAAACTCATTTAAATTAGATATAATCTATCTATTGTAACTATTTAAGAGCAAACATGACAGATTACAGCAATTCTCCAGATCTCAAAGGTAGTGTGTTAGGGCAGTCTACTGAATACGTAGATGCATATTCGCCTAGCTTACTTTTTCCTATTGCCCGCAAGTTAAATCGTGATGCTTTAAATATTGACGAAGCCGAGTTGCCCTTTAAAGGCCAAGATATTTGGACAGGTTATGAGCTTTCGTGGTTAAACGCTAAAGGTAAACCACAGGTTGCCGTGGCTTTATTTACTTTTGCGTGCCAAAGCAGCCATATTATTGAATCTAAGTCGTTTAAACTTTACTTAAATAGCTTTAATCAAACCCGCTTTGAAAGTATTGAGGTAGTAAGACAGCATTTAATTGAAGACTTATCAAATGCGGTAAATAGCGATGTAGCGGTAACTTTATACGCACCTGATGAGTATAACTGCTTACCTTGCACGCCATTACCTGGGCAATGTATTGACGATTTAGATATTGAAATAGATAACTACGATATTGACGCCTACTCACTTAAATCAAAAAGTGACACCCAAGTAACTGAGACCCTGCACAGCCATTTACTTAAATCTAACTGCTTAATTACCTCGCAGCCTGATTGGGCCAGTATAATTATTCGCTACACTGGTGAGCAAATATGCCATGAGGCACTCTTGCGCTATTTAATTTCATTTAGAACGCACAATGAGTTCCATGAGCAATGTGTAGAGCGTATTTATAGTGATTTAACCACGCAGCTAAATATTAAAGAGCTTGAGGTCTATGCGCGTTATACACGCCGCGGTGGGCTAGATATAAATCCGTATCGTTCAACGCACTATAACGATACGCCGTTTGCGGTAAAAATTAATCGCCAGTAATACCAATCGACTTAAATATCACTATAAAAAAAGGAGCCTAAGCTCCTTTTTTTATACACGTTATATGCTAATTAATGCGCTTAGTCGGAATAGGCATTGCGCACACATCAACATAGTTATGGGCGTGCACAAACCAAGGTTCGGTACGATTTTTTCGCGCCTCAATCAGCTCCCTAAATGATTGTGAGTCTGTGTTCATAACACTAAAGGTGCTTTTATCACTTTTAATATCAGCTAACACCTCAATGTTTGTAATTGGGTTAAATGGCGTATTAGGAACAGGCTTACGCTGTAAACGATTAAAGTGATCCATACCTTCAAGCACTCTACCAAATACAGTAATATTTTTATCAAGGTAGCGCGGACCTTGCCCAATGGTGACAAAGAATTCCGTGCTTGCACTGTTTATCTCATTGCCACGCGCCATGGCAAACACGCCGTGGCAATGTACCTGCCAAGTTTGTGTGTTAGTAGCATTTTGTGCGACGGCAAAACCGTTTAAAAACCCCGTTACAGGCGCGTACCCATCACCTTGCAGCTCTGTAATTTTAAGCGGCTGTGTGGTGGTATGGTAAAACTCCGCTGGCACCGTTTTATTAGCCGTTTTAATTGGTTTGTTGCCTGAGCTGTCGCCACCTTGTGCTACAAACCCTTCAACAAAACGATAAACACGGGTATTTTTGTAAAAGCCTTCTCGTGCAAGTTGTTTTATGTGCGCAGTATGTTTAGCTGCAAGCTGCGGGTTAAGCTCAACATAAGCCGCCCCTGTAGGTAGCGTAATTTTTAAAATATTTTGCTTGTCTACATTTCGCCATTCGTGCGCTTTAGCCTGCTTTATTACCTCGCCTGCGCTACGTGTTGGGGTTTGTTGAGTACTCGCGTATTGCTCTGTGTGTTGGGCACAGCCAGTTAATCCTGTTATTAGTGCTGCTAAATATAATCCTTTCATATAATTCTATTTAATCCCAATCAAACTTATAGAGTAAATCAACATTTTGATTTAAACCACTGGTGATCTCTACATAAAATTGCGAAAGCAGCTGATAACGAATAGCGACCTCGCTGAGCGAGTCAAACACCCCTACGCTGTATTTAACTTGTAAGCTAGGCGCTACATAGCCCGATATTTCAAGTTTAGTGTTATCGCCAGAGCCCGTCGAACTTAAGCTTACATCAGATAAACCAATGGTTTCGCCAACTTTAGATACAACGCCTTCACTGCGGCTCACCCCTTGTGAGAGCAATAACTGAGTAAGCATGGCGTCGCTTGAACTGTCACCCTCGCCTAACGGCTGCCCATTGAGTAAATAAGCAAGCGCTTGTGCTTGATCCATTGCCGGCTCAGAAAACACTTTTAAGGTAGGTTGCTCAACGTTACCAGTAAGCGTAACACCTGCCACAACACCGTTTGCTGTAGTATCTGGATTACGTATGGCTTTAATATTTAAAAACGGTTGCTCAATTGAGCCACTGAACCCTATTTGCCCAGTACTAATAATTAAATCTTGGCCAAAAGCTAAATACGTTCCATCGATTAAATTGAGCTCGCCGGTGGCAATTATAGGGGCCCCTTGGCTCATTTTGATGGCCAAATCTCCCGCTATTTTAGACTCAAGGCCAAACGATTCTATTTTCACATCGTTTTTAACAATGACTTTTAAATTTACATCGTAGTCAAATGGCACGTTTTCTGATTTTTCCGTTTGCTGATCAACAATAATCTCATCGTCGCTCACTTGAACGGCGCCCTCTGGCAGCTCTTCAATCATTACTCTGCCATAAGGTACAATCACTTCGCCCGACAGCTTTAATGCATTATTTGCCAGTCCAATGGTTAAATCAGGCGATACTTTAAACGTAACACCTTGCTGTGCACGCACAAAAAACTGCTCGCCATTAACGCTTACGTTTACCTCAGGCTGTGCGCTTTCCCAATCTACATCGCCAGTTAAGTTTATTTTACCACCTTGGCTGTCGTTTAAATTACCTTTAATTGTGGCGGTAGTTTTATCAAATAAAATGTTTATATTAGATTTTTGCAATACTATAGGTAACTGCTCACCTTCTAAATTGATATCACTAACATTTAGCTCACCTTTTAATAGTGGGTCTTGTAATGTGCCAGCAATAGCCACATTACCGGTTACATCCCCTTTTAATTGCTCAAGAGTCTCTAAAAATGGATGTAAGTCTGATAGCAAAATTTTGTCTATATCGATGTTACCGTTTAATGTTTGCTGATTTTGAATATCATCAATATTAATTTGGGTGGTTATTTTACCCAGCACACTTGAGTCTAAATCTGCTTCTAGTTTACCTGTTTGAGAGTCAGTATAGGCACTGATTTTTAGCGTTTCTATAGGCAACCTAAACCGGTCTTCCTCTGAGGTAAGAACCGCAACAAGTTCGTGCGAATTTAAATTAGCCCGTAGTGTTTTTAAAGCGCCCTCGCTCCAATTTGCAGCAAAGTCGCCGCTTATATCGCCTCGCGTACGCATGTTATCTGGTAAAAAATGTTTTAGCTCTTCAAGCGCTAAATTGCTCAAGGTGGCATTAAATTGGCCCAAGTTTTTGGTTTGCGCAAGAGTGTTAATGCATAGCTCACTTTTGTTTGAGCGCCAACAATGCGCACTCACATCAAAGTCGCTGGTTTGAGTATTAAACATCACTGCAATTTTTTTACTATTACTAAAACTAAGCTTTTTATCACTTAGCGTTATGTTACTGAGCGAGCCATTCCACACGGCATTATTTAGCTTACCGGTTACTTCAAGTTCAGCAGCCCCTTGCTCTGCATCTACAGCGACAACCATTTGGTGATCGGTTTTATCGCCAGAGGCTGTTAGCTCAACGCGATTAATGATCTCATCAGCAACCTTTGCTGAGCCTACGTTTAAGCTCACATCGGTTTGCCAGTCTGCGGCGGTATCGAGCTGGCCTTTGAGGGCGAGTTTGTTAACGTTTATATCGTTATAGATAAAGTTGTCGAGTAATAACGATAAATCAACGGCAGGGGTTAAACGCTGGCCTCTAATTTTTAAATCGGCCTTACCATTTGCTACAAATGGCAGGTTCGTTTGCTCACTTCCTGTGAGTGTTACTTTTCCGTCGACCTGCCAGGTGTCGTCTACTTGCCCGCTCAAGGTTAATTTATTAGGCCCGCTACTCAAATACAGGCTGTCTATGTTGGCTTTAAGCGTATTATTAAGTGTAAAGTTTGAGGCAAATTCAAGCGGTGTTTGGTTAAGTGTTCCTGTAAGCTGCGTATTATCCATTTGCAATTGCCAGTTTTGCCCTTCGCTATTAAAGCGCCCCTCTAGCTGACCAGAAATATCACTTGTAACGGTATCTGTTAAATACTGTGCTTTTAAACTATTTAACGAACCAGAAAATTCGGCCTGTATGCCATTTTGCCAATTAACGTTACCATTGAATATTGCACTACTGTCGTTTGCTTTTAGGCTTAAAGTGCTTAGCTGTGCTTGGCTAAGCGAGCCGTTTAATTGCGTATTTAATACAACAGCTGGATAGGCACCTAGCTGGCTATCCGCTTTTAAACTTAGCGTATAATCATCTGCATTACCCGAGGCTGATAAATCAACATGACTTACTTTTAGCTCATTACTTTGCGCATCAATCAGCCATTGTTCTACTTTACCGGTAAGTTCAAATGGATAATTTTTTTGTTTTAAATTAGCCGTTGCCGTTAAATTCAATGGGTATTGGCCGGATGTATTTAACTTTATATTTAAATCAGATAGATCACCACTTAATGCTAGATTAGCTTGATGTAAGTCGCTATTTAAGGCTATTTCACCCTTTATCGGCAAGTTCCCGGTAAGTTCACTGCTCAACTGCGTATTTAATTGCCATTGTTGATACTGCGCGCTAAGGGTTTGTAAGTTAACTTTTTCATCTTCTACATTTAGTGCAAGCGCTATGTTTTCAATTGTATGTGTTTGCTCAGCTTGTTCAATACCCACTTTTTTTACGTCAAACTGCTCTACCCGTAAATTAAGGGGCGATGTAAATTCTATATCTGGTAACGCGGGTAGCGCTGTTAGCGCCTGGCTTTGCTGAACCGTTGCCTGTTTGGATGAGGTGGGTTGCTCTTTAAGCTTTACCAGTACATCGCTAATAGTCAGGCTTTTTACTGCTAAGGTTGCATCTTCCGCTTTCGCTGCAAGGGTAAAGTTATTTACGGTTACATCAGCACTGGAATGGTTTAATACAAATTCGTTTATTGCTATATTTTGTACTGCAATATTAAAGGGAAACGTAATTTTAGCTAATGGCTCTGAGGCGCTCTCTTGTGTAGCTTCGGGCGCATTGGCAAGAGCAAGCTTGACTGACCGCGCACTTACATTTTCAATACATAAGCCATCGCACTGCCACCAAAATAAATCTATTTTAAGCTGCTGTGCTTTAAAATCTGTACTTTGGTTTTTAAAGCTCACATTAAACGGGTTGTTATATAAAAAGCGCCCTTTTTCAATCTCAATATGTAAGCCGTCCACCATTTTATTTGAACTATAAGCAATAAATTGATTACCGGGCGCCGTAAATAACAAACAAAATATAATAACGGCAAGCGTGATTAAAATGCCGATGACAGCGGCGGATATTTTTTTAAATACTGACATTAAATTTCTGGCCCTATGGTAATGCTTAAACGTGTACTTTTACTTTCTTTAGTCAGCCCCCATGCATGATCTACTTTTACGGGGCCTATGGGCGTTAAATAACGAAAGCCAAAGCCTGCGCCCACTTCAAAGTCATCCGAAAAGTCATTTGTGGCGGTACCACCATCTACAAATATCGCTGCGCGCCAGTTTTGCGCAAATTGGTAGTTGTACTCAATCGTACTAGTTAGTAAGTATTTACCTCCAATTAAGTCACCGTCTTCATCTTCAGGAGAAATAGACTGATAAGCAAAACCACGTACACTTTGGTCACCACCGGCATAAAAACGCAATGAGTAAGGTACATTTTCAATATTATCGACCAGCATTGCGCCAACGTTTGCTTTTAAAAAAACTAAGTGTTTATCTAAATAAGTTCGTAGCCACGCATGCTGCAGCTGCACACGGACCAAGTTTGTGGTTGAAAGTACATCGTCTAAACCAAACTCTGCCGAAATTAACCACTGCTCCCCCCAATAAGGCGTTGTGCCCCCTTTTGTTTTTTTACGGGCATAGCTAATACCTGGCATTAGCATTTCGGTGCTTTCTTCAGGTTCATCACCAATGCGGTATGTTTCTTGGTCGCGGCGTAAAAATGCCGTGCGTACCCATTTATCTTCAGTTAACCATTGGCGCTGTAATTGTCCGGTCAGTATTTCACTGTAAATATCATCGGCAAGTTCATCTTCTAATTTGTAACCTACTGAAAACCTCCATAAATCGTCGTTCGGGTCATCGACTGGAATGGTGTAGGCCATAGAAATATCTTGCTGTTTCTCAGCTACATTTAAATTGCTTTCGAGATAATGCCCGTCATCGGTTATCCACGGTTTACTCCATTTAAAGCGCACTTTTGGACCCAGCTCGGTATTAAAGCCGCCACCCACTTCGTAGCTATTAGCGGGTTTGTGCAGCACGTCAATATTAATCGGTACTTGCCCGTTGGCCCTTGCTGGTATATCGGCATAAATACGCACGCTTGAAAAATACGGCGTGCTTGAAAGTTCAAGGTTATAATCAGCAATCTGTGTGGCTTTATAAGCTTGACCTTGGGTAAAAGGCGCAAGTGAGCGAATGTATTTTTCTGCGGGCGTGTCTTTTGCGATGATAATATCGCCATAGGCGTAGCGCACGCCTGTGTCTATACTAAATGTGATAACGGCACTGTTTTTTTGCACTGATACAGCAAGCTTTCGAACTGGCCATTTAGCATCGAAATAGCCTAGTTCTAATAGCATCGACTCTATTTTTTTATGGGCTGAGTCGTACTTGCCATGATTAAGTACATCGCCTTGGGTTAAATTTAAATTTTTAATAACATTTTGTAATTGCGAGTCGCTTTTCCCCTCACCATTGAGCGTTATATTAATTGCTTCAATGCGAGTGGCAGGTCCGCGTTCTATTTGGACGATAAGCTCTTTATCGTCTTTATCAAACTCAATGTCTATCGTTGGGTTATAATACCCCAGCGCTTTAATACTGCTTTGTACTTGCTTTTTGGCGTAGCGACGCAAGGTTCTTGTAGGCTTTTCACCAACTAGTTGCTTTAAATATAGCTCAACGTTACTTTCTAACTCGCCACTGATCCCTTTAATTTCGTAATCTTCAATTACCCTTTGCTCAGCGCTGACTTGAGTGCTTATGAAAAAAACGAAAAAAAACACAAAACGTAATAACTGTTTGAACAAGTAAATATCCTTACTTTTTATTCTTTAAATTTAACCTTGGATGAGTTGCATACTAACATAGCCATAATGAGCAACACATTAACTTAATCGTACTATTGCACCAAATTTTGCTCGTTTTTAACGTTAAAATTAATACGCTTTAAAGCAATATTTTGGTTACAATAGCCACTACGAATACAAAATTAATTTTAAATGAGTTTTTAATGCAATTCCCTGATGATGATAACGGCCAACTTTTAGCCGAAATAGCCGCTGCTGGCGTTGATTTAAGCAAAATGCACCAAATCGATTTTTTCATTTTATTTGAACAACAAGCTGACGCTGAAAAGTTTGCTAAAGAAATAGTCTCTGATGCATTAGTACAAAGCACTCACGTTGAAAAATGCAAAGACACAGGCGTATGGGAAGTAATTACTCATGTACAAATGGTGCCAGAGCACACATTACTTGGCCAAGCAGAGCAATACCTTGAAAGCATTGCTAATAGCTACAATGGCTATGGCGATGGCTGGGGTTTAATGGACGAAGACGCCGCTTGATAAGGATCAGTTAAGCCTAGCCGCTTAACTGATTCGCTTTTCTAAAGCTGCCTGTGTAATCAAATAATTTATCAGATACCTTCCAGCCATACTTTTTACTTTTACGCGCTATAACAAAGTCAGGGTGCACTAAATCAAACTGTGCCTTAATAACCTGCTCAGCATTTTTAAATTCGACAGGCGCTTGCCCCTGCCCTAGGCGTTTTCCAAACTGTTTATTAAAAATATACTGCCCGCCTTTACTGGCAAGGTTATATACCTCATCGCAACTTGCGCCATCTTCATCAAAGTAGGTTATTTTAATTAAATCATCTTTCAGTTTTACCACTGATAACCCGCTGCAGCGTAGTACTAACGCATCCTTTAAGTTAAGTGCGTTGCGTAGCTTGTCATCGGGGTCGGCCATTACAGCGCCGCAATCATGGCACTTACGCGCAGCGATATCGTTTTGAGCGCCACATTGGTCACACTCTTTAAACCTAAACCGATAATCGCACTGCTCTTTATGGCCTTCGTCATCCTCTAATAAACCTTGGCAGCGCCTACCAAAATGCTCAATGACTTTGCCTGCTGAATCGGTTTTTCCCCAAAAAATATTTGCAAACCCACACCCAGGGCAAAGCACTTGAACGGGCTCATTATCGCTATCACCTTTTTTATCACCCACTTCAGGGTGAAATAAATCAAAGCCGTTGCCTGCGTAATCTATAACTAAGCAATCTGTTTTTCCTTCATTTAGCCTAAGTCCACGGCCAACAATTTGCTGGTATAGGCTAACCGATTCGGTAGGGCGTAAAATAGCGATAAAATCAACATGCGGGGCATCAAATCCGGTGGTTAAAACAGAAATATTAACGAGGTATTTGATGTTTTTTTGTTTAAATTGACTTATTAATTTATCGCGTTCAGCATTTGGGGTATCACCAGTTATAAGGGCACTTTGCTCTGCGGGTAAATAAGTTAAAATTTCTTGCGCGTGCATCACCGTTGCCGCAAATATCATTACGCCTTGGCGGGTTTCGCTGTATTGTATTACCTGCTTTAGTATAGCTTGCGTTGCGCGCTCACTATTTTTTAAAAGCGCATTCATGTCATCAGTCGTATATTGACCAAACGCATTAGTAGCCAAGGACGAAAAGTCATAATGACTAATTGCCGCGTCCACTTCATTTGGCGGCGTTAAGTAATTATGTTTGATCATATACCTGAGTGGTAATTCAAATATACAGTTTTTAAATGGGCTTTCTTTATTACCTTTTACAAAACCATGGTAATGATGGTGGTATATCCACCCCATTCCTAATCTATAAGGTGTGGCCGTTAAACCCAATACTTTTAACTGAGGATTATATTGTTTGAGCGTATTTATAACCTTTCCATATTGGCTTTTTTTATCACCATTTACTCTGTGGCACTCATCAATAATAAGCAAAGAATAATGCTCATTTAATTTATTTAAATTACGCGATAAAGACTGAACACTGGCAAAGGTAACTTGGTGGCTAAGGGATTTTTCTTTTAACCCTGCTGAAAATATACTCGCTTTTAAACCAAAGCTTTTATATTTTTGTGCGTTTTGCTCTACAAGCTCTTTAACGTGTGCAAGCACCAGTATTTTTTGTTTAGCTATTCGCGCAAGCTCTGCAATAACAAGGCTTTTACCGGCACCGGTAGGCAGTACAATTACGGCAGGGTCATTTGTTTTCCTAAAATGTAAAACGGTGCGCTCTACGGCCTCTTGCTGATACGGCCTTAATTTATAGCTCATGAAAATAGTAAATAGAATAACCAGAAATGCAGTTTAACAAATACTATGCGACTGCGGGGAGTTTAAGGTTAGTTTTCGCCAATTAAACCTGACTTGCAAGGCGTAAGCCCAAGGTTTAGTTATTAAGTTATACACCATTAAAAAAGAGAAGCCGTAGCTTCTCTGTTATTTTATTAAGCTAGGTGCTTTTGTAAATCAACACCTTCAAACGCTTTAGGACGACGTCCACGACCGGTCCATTCAACCACCTCGCCATCTACTTCAATGCGATACTTAGCTTTTACTTTGGTTCGCTTATCTGCAGTACCATCTTGTAAATCTTCTAACGTAAGTCCTTTTTCTTTTAAAAGATCCAACACTTCCTGTTTAGCTTGTAGCTGCTCAGTATATTTTGCAATCGCATCAGTGATTAATTGTTGTGCTTTTTCTAGCTCAGTTAATGATGCTGTTTTAATAAAAGATCGAACTTCTTTCATTTATATCTCGCTAAATTATAGGGTTAGATTTTAATTCCTTTTTAGTATAAGCCTAAAATAGAAAATAGGCTACGAGAAGAAAGTATTAGCTATTTTTTTAAAGTTTAAAAAAAAGCCGCGATTAAAATCACGGCTTTGGCATTTAATAACTAATTAAAACTTAGTAGTTAAACTTAATTGTAAGTATCTACCAGTTACATCATATGCTTCAGAAACTGTATTAATACCTGTACCACCACTAGAAGAACTTTGGTTAGCAACTGGTGGTTGCTTATCAAATAAGTTACGCACTGTTAATGTCACATTTGTACTATCAGAGAAGCTATAGCCTGCTGAAATATCGTGATAAACAACTGATGGGAATTCGTTATACTTCTCTAAAGGAGTAAAGTCTGTGTAGTTGAAGTTACCTCCATCAACACTATCTTTTGAACGATCCCAGTAACGCATACGCCACGAAAGATTTAAATCTTCTAAGCCGTAGCTTAAGTTAAGATTAGCTCTGTTATCTGGTGTGAATACTTGACCGGCTTTTTCAACTGTTTCACCACTTATGATTCCTGTTTCATCATATTTTATTAGGTGATTCCAAATCAGATTTGCACCAAATTCACCATGCTCAGTATCAATTTTGTACGCTAATTCAATGTCTACACCAGAGGTTTCAATATTATTTTCGTTACTTGTTCCCGAATTAACTTCAACTAAAGCACCATTTTGGTCACGTAAAGAATTTCCACCGCAAGTAGAATCAAAGTCAGCAGCACTTACATCAAAACAACGGTTTAGTACTGTAGTACGGCTTGTCGTTGAAATAGCATCTTCCACAGAGATATCATAGTAATCTACTGTTAAAGCAAACTCTTCAGTTGCTTGCCACACAACACCTAAGCTATATGTGTCTGCAGTTTCTTCTTGAACATCTTCATTACCACCAATAAAACCACCAGTGCTTTGTGCCTCTGTTTGTGTTAATTCAAACGAGCCATTTGCAGCAACACGAGCTGCAATCTCAGGAATTGATAAACAGTTTTGTGCTACATTACCTGTCGAAGAAGCCGTTACACCGCTACATGGGTCAGTAACATTAGCAAAAGTTTCGCCTCTTCCACCAAATAAATCTGCAATGTTTGGTGTACGTATAGCTGTTGCTGCTGAAGCTCTAAATTTCAATGTATCAATTGGTGAGTATTGAATACCCGCATTCCATGTTGTTTGACCACCAACAATTTCATGATCTGAATAGCGAGCAGCCAAGTCAAGCTCAAGATTATCTAAAATAGGTAATATTGTTTCTACATAGTAATCGTTAGAGTAGTAACTACCATCAGTTGGTAATGAGCGGTTAGTACTTGACGCACCAGTTTGGGCTAGATCACCTGGGTTGAAGAAACCACTTTCTAAACGGTGCTCTGCACCCATAGCTACACCAATTCTTCCGCCTGCTAGTTCAACTGGTAATTCACCAACTAAAGAAGCTGAAACTATAAATTGCTCAGTTTGGCCAGCAATTTTGGCAGGTACTTTAACGTAATCAACAGCTTCTGCTGATACAGAGCCTTCACCAAATAAATTTAAAGGTACACAACCTTGTAAAACAGCTAAATCATTAGCACATTGAAGTGAACCATCATCGTTTTGTACTACATCAAAAGCTTGTGCTGCTCTTTCAATGTTAACTTGGCCACCACTGTCTTGACGTTGATCAGTTTTACCCCAAGATACATAAGTATTTAATGACCAGTCATCATTGATCATCCAATCTATGCCTGTCGCAATTCGAACAGTATCACGCTCTAAATCAGTAGAACGAGCACCAAACTCAACCATACGGCGAACTAGCTCGGGAATGTTATCATCTAAGCCATAACCGTCATTAAGAAGATTTTCACGAAGTAACTCCGGAACCATAGGATTACTAAGCTTAATGCCACCCTCTCCACCACGTTCTGGTAAGAATACATCATTAGTAGAAAATGGCGTTGGCTCAATTGTAGAGTTATAAGTTTTAGATGAGTTCCAGTTCATCTCAGCAAAGAATTCCACATCATCATTAATTTCTTGCTTGATGTTTAACGCAGCATACTTTCTTTCAAGTGGGGTAACTAATTGACGATAATCAGCTCTGTTAAATGCATCGCCACCTTCAAGCCCTGTGTAAGGAGTACCGTCAGCATTATACGAGCCTACTCGACCTTGAGGAGTATACGAAGAGAATACCTTCCCTACATACTCGTTACCATTTTCATCAAGTAGTATAGCTTCATCAAACTCAGAAAATGCACGGTCAGAAGGTTTTAGACCTTTGTCATCATCATAACCAATAGCAACGGTTACATTACCAGAATCCCAGCTGTTACCAGCGGTCAAGTTTAGCGAGTACTTTTCGCGATCGCCTTCGCCTGATATACCAGTTTGAGCATTAACTTCAACACCCTCTACGTTGTCACGAGTGATAATATTTACTACACCGGCTACAGCATCAGTACCATAGATGGCAGATGAAGCGCTTTTTAATATTTCGATTCGCTCAATCATTGAGGCTGGGATGGCATTTAAATCAACGGCATAACCACTTGAAGGTGAACGACCAGATACAAAACGACGGCCGTTAACCAATACTAAAGTGCGCGCTTCACCTAAGTTTCTTAATGAGGTTGTGTTTAAACCTACGCCAGAAGTACTGAATGAAGAGTTAGATTGGTCTGCGCCGGCAATAGCAACAGGTGATTGGTTTAAAACGTCAGCTACGTTTAATGCCCCCATTTGCTCTATATCTGTTCTGCCAATAATAGTCACAGGTACTGGTGTTTCTACGTCAGTACGCTTAATACGTGAACCAGTTACCTGAATACGCTCTACCTTTTCAACCCCTTCTTCAGCAGCAAATGAATTTGCTGAAAACGCAGCTGCAGATGCTGCACCAAAAGCAATCGCTAAGCGCACTGCCTTTGAAACTTTATTATTTAACATGTGATTCTCCCTGAAAGAATTTTATTTATATATTTATTATTTTAGCTATTAAATGAATAGCATAAGAAGTGAAAGCATCGCTTCTTTTGTAAATGTTATTATCAATATATAAACATAGTCAACACATTAAAAACCAATAATTCACACCACTTTAAATATAATTAACTAGGTTTTATTTCAATAAAAGGGACAAAAAATTAAATTTAAATATACCAAAAATAGGAACGATGTATTTTTAGGTATAAAGTCCAAAATATATTTATTTATTAACATTTTTAAAAGTATTAACAAGATAATTTAAAATTTATAAATGACAATGTGACTGAAAATATTGTTTAACAAATCACTGCAAAGATAGAAGGGGTGGGTTATGCAGCTCATACGGCCTATGAAATACCATCAAAGCTGCTAGGTTATTAATGCACAGAACACATTTGAGTGATGAGGCTAGCTATTTGCGTCCCTTGTAAAGCGTTCCGATATATTCATTATTAGAGTCAACTAAAGCCTCTTTGGATGTTTTATTGCCTAATAACAACTGGCTAATTTTCTGTGAATTTAACGCCGCTTGCTTTAAGTCATTTAGCCTAAAGGTCAGCCCCTCAAGCTCTTGAGTAAATAATTGATAGGCGCGTTCTAAATCTATTTTTCTATTATTCAAAATAAACTGAAAAAAGTCAGGATACCGTGTTCCATCAACTGCGTGAGGGTGTACTTGCCTTTCAAGCTGGATAAGGTTATTTATTGTTTTTATCAAGCTATTTACCTGAGCATTATCATCTTTTTTCAGCTCATCAATTAGCTGCTTTAAAGGAGTTAACAAGTCACTACGTACGCGAACAGCAGACTCCAGTATAAGCACATTTGGTTTAACTATATCTGAGTCTATTTCATGGCAAACAATTTGATATAACCCACCTGGTTTTAATACCCTAAATAATTCAAGAGTACTTTTTGAAAGTTCACTGTATTCAATTGCAAATTGAGCCACTATCGCATCAAATTCATTATTTTCAAAAGGTAAGGTCTCTGCACTTACATTTGATAAAATACGCGACTCAGGCACGCCTGTAACGCTCTTTGCCACTGTTGCTTTATCAATTCCAATAAAGTTCAGCTGATCTTTACTACTATCGTGTATGAGCTTTATCAGTGCGCCATTGCCTGTGCCTATGTCTAGTATCTTACACTGTGGACTAAGCTCGCTAGCAAAACCTGTCCAGCTCTGCTTGAGCTTGCCTGTATAGTTTTTTTTAATATCCTGCCCAAATGAAGTTAAATACCCTTGAGACCAATACTCACTCCAATAATTTTCCATATAAAATCCCCATATAAAATCCCCATAAAAAAAGGGCTGAATAAATTCAGCCCTATATATCAACCTGTTTCTAATTAATATTAGAAGCTAATTGAGTAGTTTAGACGGTAATCACGACCAAAGTTGTTGTAAAGGTCTTGGTTATCCCATGTACCAGCTGAAGAAAGAACTGGGTCTTCGTCAGTTAAGTTACTTACTGTAAATGTTACAGCGCCGTAAACACCTGCATTGTAGCTGTAAGTTAAGTTATGGATTAACCAGCTGTCTAAATCACCTGATTGCTCGTAGAAACCATCACCATCTTCATCAACTTCAGTTTCAGACGTGCTTGCTGTGTAAGTAGAGTTCCAAGATACTGTGTGATCATCAAGTGACCAAGAAATTGTTGCTACTGACTTAAGATCAGGTTGGCCAGACCAACCAGCAGTGTCTTGTACAACACCACCTACTTCAGAATCGTATGAAAGTGTTACACTGTTAACATTGTTAAAGCGGAAGTCACCAAAATCAGTCTCTACGTTTGCATTAATAGTGAAATCAAAACCTTCAATTTCAAAACCAGCACCGTTGAAGTAAGAAGTACCTGCTTCGATTAGCGTACCTGAAGCAGAGCGCTTAAGGTAGAAAGTTTCATCAGACGTATCTGTATCAACACCTACTGCAGTGATTAGGCCAGCAGCCTCATCAGATAATAAGCCCTGTAGAGATTTAGACTGAATAACGTTATCAATAGAAAGTTGGAAGTAATCTAACTTAAAGCTTAAGTTATCGTTTACATCCCATGCCACACCTAAGTTGATGTAATCTGACTCTTCAGCTTCAAGCTCTGAGTTTGCTGTATAGTACGTATCGTACTGACGTGATGTAGTAGAACCGTTGTTATAATCGATTGCAGATTCAGCAGAGAATGTACGTGCTGCATTAAGTAAATCTAGACCTGGTGCACGGAAAGATTCTGAGTAAGAACCACGAATCACTACGTTATCAGCAACCTGCCAGCGAGCAGATACTGCAGGAGCAAGGTTATCACCGAAGTCAGAGTAATCATCGTAACGCGCTTTTAAGTTTACTTCTACTGTATCAGAAACTGGTAGTACTGATTCGAAGAAAATAGCAGTAACATCACGGTCACCCATTGAAGAATTACCAGCAGAGCCACCGATTAGGCCCGCTTCTGATTGACCATCGTAAATATCTTCGTAAGTTTGTTCAAAGTACTCAACACCTACGTAGTGAGCAACAGCGCCCCCTGGTAGTTCAAATAAGTCAAAACCTAAACCAGCAAAGTATTGGTCAAAAGTAGAAGCAGAGCTTTGTAACGTAGTCGATTTCATGTTGGCAATGCCTTCATCAGAGCCTAAATCGATATCGTTAGCTTCGTTGTATGCTAAACCACTGTAAGAAAGGTAGTATTCACCTACAGATTTGTTATCTGCTTTATTGTGGTGGTAGTAAACTTCCCAAGAAGCGTTGTTCCAATCTAAGTCACCACGTAAACCAGCTGTTAAATCTTGGTTGTAATCGTCTACGTTACCATCACGTGTACCTATACCTACCCAACGGAATAAACCATATGCACCGTCTACGCCATATGGGTTATGAGGGTTATCAGCTGCCATGTTTTCCCATGCTGCAGCCGGTGGAGCGTAACGACCAAATGAAGAGTTTTGTACAAACATTGTTTGAGCAAAGAACTCAATGTCGTCTGTTAGCTCGTAGTTAGCACTAACATATAATGTGTTACGGTCAATTGATGCTGTGTTGTAAGATACATTAGCAAATGCATACATACAGTATTCAGAACCTGGACCCCAATCTTCGTTTGCATCAACGCGGCGGAAAGTATCTTCACCGTATTCAGAGATTAAGTCATCACATAAAAGTGAAGCTGACGCTGTAGCAAAATCAGGTGAAAGTACAGTAGCGCCGTAGTAAGACCAACCTACAGTATCTGCAGTGTAAGCTTCAATGTCGCCATCACCGTCTAAATCACCAAGCTGAGCTTTAGTGTAGTCACGGTCAGCATCTGAAATGCCTTTACGAGATTGGTGGTCAAAAGAGAATGTAATGTTACCTTTATCGCTGGATACACCACCTGTTACAGAAAACTCTGTAGAGGTAGTACCTTCGTCTTGGTCACGGTGACCTGCACCGATGTTAAACGTTAGGCCTTCAAAGTTTTCTTTTAAAATTACGTTAACAACACCCGCCATTGCATCAGAACCATAAATAGAAGATGCACCTTCAGTCATGATATCGATACGCTCAACTGCAGCCATTGGAATTGCATTAAGGTTAGCAGAAGCGCCTCCTAATGTTGGTGAACCTGGGAAACGGCGACCATTTAAAAGTACTAAAGTACGACGTGAGCCAGCACCACGTAAGTTGATAGTTGCCTGTGATTGAGCTGAGCTACCAGAACGCTCTGAAAACGAACCGAATGAGTTTAATGAACTAGAACGTAGCGCATCTGCAACTGTGTAGTCACCTTCTAGTTTAATATCAGCAGAAGTAATAGATACTACTGGAGAAGCACCCTCTAAATCTGTACGTTTGATACGTGAACCAGTTACTTGGATGCGTTCTACTTTCTCTGCAGACTCTTCTTCTGCAGCAAATGAACTTGACGAAAATGCAGCTGTTGATACTGCACCAAATGCAATCGCTAAGCGAACTGCCTTTGAAACTTTATTATTTAACATTTGATTCTCCCTGGGTCACCACTTGTTAGAAGCGACTATTATTTAATTATTTTTTGTTGTCACAGTTTATTAACAGCGACTAAACCAAATACTAAACAAAAAATATCTAAAAGCCAACTACTGTTAACCAAATATTAATTAAAAAAGGGGTTTTTATTGGTTTTTAGCTTAAATGAAGAATTACTGTACAAAAATAGAGCTAAAACGTGGATTATGTAATCAAAAAATGCATTAATGGGTACAAACTAGAACAGTTCGAACTGTTTTAGCTCAAAATTGTTTACGTTAACGTTAACAAACTGCGCAACCATTTCTAATAAGGGTACAATCTGTTTATCTATATACAGTGAGTAGTCGTAGCTATGCAGGCCTTGATACAGCTCAACACCATGTGTTGTGTAAACGAATGTAACAAATTCACCTCTTTTTAGCGTAAATTCACTATTTTGCTTCTGAAACTTTTTTACGGCTTGTACATGGGGTGGGATATTTTTTTGATAGTCGGTTAAGTTTTGACCTAAACGTTTTTTAAAAACCAGCAAATGATTAAATTCGCCACGTAAAAGTTTACTAATGTAATCGTTTACAAGGTCACTAATTTGCTCAGGTTGATTAAAAAGGAGGGTAAATAAGTCAAATTGGAACTGTTGAGCCAGTTTAGTCCAGTCACTTCTTACGGTTTCTAAGCCTTTAAAAACCAATTTTGATTCTTCCGGCTTTATCAACTGACCTACATAGCGCTTTTTAGACCCCACACTTTTACCTCTTATGGTGGGTAAAAAGAACGGGCTGTAAAGCGATTCAAACTCTATTTCTAAATGGCTAGTTAAATTATATTTAGCGTGTATGTGTTGCTGCCACAACGTGTTTATGTGTTTAGCTAACTGTTTACCTATTTTATTACACACTTCAACACTTAAATCATCCGTTAACTTTACAAAGGTCGAATCGGTATCGCCGTAAATAACACTATAACCTTGCTCTTCAATCCACTTTTTAGTTTGCTGCATTATTTCATGGCCACGTAAAGTAATAGAGCTTGAGAGTCTAGGGTCATAAAAACGACAGCCTTGTGAGCCTAATACACCATATAAGCTGTTCATTATTATTTTAATGGCTTGAGATAGCATTAAATCGTGATTATCTTTAGCTCGTTGACGCTGGAGTGCTAGGCTTTTTATAAGCTTGGGTAAGTGGTGCTGATCTCGAGAAAACTGTGCGCTATTAAAACCTTCAATACTATTTTCAGGGTTTTCAATCCCTTCTATCAGGCCAAGCGGGTCTATATAAAAGGTTTGCATAATACTGGGGTACAGGCTTTTAAAATCAAGCACGATGACATTTTTATACAGCCCTGGTACCGACTCCATAACATAACCACCTGGGCTTTCAAAAGTCAGCCCATGATCGCCCATATTGGGGGCTACATAACCGCTTCTATGTAGTAAAGGCAAATACATGTTTACAAAAGCCGCCACTGAGCCGCCACGCTTTTCGAGCTCAAGGCCGGTTAGCTGTGTGCGAATAACTGCAAAATCGAGAAGCTTTAGCTTATCGAAAATTTTATTAACAAGTATGCAGTCTTGGCGATTGTAGTTAGCAAGCGCGAGCTTATCTTCATTAAATTGACGAATAATCTCTTGTAAGCTGTTACTGGACTCGATTAATTTAGATTCACCTAAAATCTCTTTTGAAACATTGGCAAGTGAGAAAGTCTCAAAGCTATAGGTGGCATTTTTTAGAGTGTCAATACCATCTATTACACAGCGCCCAGGAATAGAAACCCGCGTAAAATGCCCCTTTCTAACATACAAAGGAAGGTTTCCTCTTCCTAGTAATAGTTTTACTCCAAGTGCTACAGAGCGCTCATAAATAACTGCAAAATCAAACTCAATAACATTCCACCCAATAATAATGTCAGGGTCGCATTGCTTAATAAGTGTTACAAGTTGCTGTAATAGAGCAACCTCGTCTTCGCACCATATAATAGTATAACCAATGCTTGGATCATGATACTCAGGCTCTCCAATCATGATTACGCAATCTAAACCACAGCCTACTAAGCCAATAGAAAACAACACCCCACTTTCATTGCACTCTATATCAAGTGATAACTTAGAAAGTGTAGGTGTATAGTCTGCGTTAGCTTTTAATTTAGCATCTAAAATTTCAATGTAATGCGCATGATCTAATCGTTTACCCGTAACCCACGCTCCGCCTTTAATAAAGCGTTCCATTAAATAGCGCTCAATGGGCCTTATATCATCTTCATAAAGTGTAATACCGCGACTTTTTAACGCTTTGCTCGCACTATAAAAGTGTTTGAGCGAGTAAAAGTAACAGCCACATATTACTTGCTGCTGAAAGTTTTTAAGTGAAAGAGGTTTGATTAAAAAGTTCAGTGATTCGGCAGATAAAATAGCTTGAGCTGCTTTTTCATCTGACTTTTTTATAAAAAATAGCGCGGTTTCATTCTCAGAAATTGTTTTTATAGGTCCATTATCGGTAGCAAACCAAATTTCATATTGTAAACCCTGAGCGCTATCGTGCGCTTGTGCAGAAAGTACAAAGCCAGAAGTTAAATACACTATCAATAAACCTTACTTATATTTTGTTTTTCTACTTTAGGGCCTATAAACATTAAGGGTTGATAATTGTTCAACCTCAAAATATAAACAGACCACAATAGGGAGTAATTTATAAACTTAAAAAATCGCCGCATTAATTTTCTAAATTAATTTCATCGTTGCTTGTAGTTACACAGTTATAACTCTAAAATTCCTACACTGTAATTATATACATATTTTAGGTTTATCTCCCCATGCTTTCTGACCAACTAAAAAAAACCATTAGGCAAGTACACCAGCATGTGGCTAATAACCTCATTGATTACCGCCCGCGTAGTAGCCAAAACTACCTAGTTGCCGAAATAGCAAAAACACTGGCTGGCGAATACCATAAAAAGCAGCGCATTTGTGTAATTGAAGCAGGCACAGGTACAGGTAAATCACTTGCCTATTGTTTAGGCGCACTACCGCTTGCCCTTGCACAAAAAAAGAAGCTAGTTATTTCTACGGCTACCGTGGCACTGCAAGAGCAATTAATAGCAAAAGAGCTGCCTTTTTTTAAAAAGCATTCTGGGCTCGACTTTAAGTTTGACCTAGTAAAAGGCAGGCAGCGCTATATATGTGCCCATAAACTACATAACGCAGTTAATGGTGATAGCCAAACGCAAATGGAGTTTATGCCCACACTTACCTCGCCGCTAAGTGTTATGGAAACTAAATGCTTAAAAGGTCTTTACGATGCCTATGTAAATAAAAAGTGGCAAGGCGACAGAGACAGCTGGGCCGACACCATCCCCGATAGGGTATGGAACTTAATCGCTTGCGATAAACACGCTTGCCAACGCCAAATGAAAGCCCATCAAACCTGCCCGTTTCAGCTTGCTCGTAATCAGCTTATGCAAATGGATGTGCTTGTTATTAACCATTCACTCCTATTAGCTGATTTGGATTTAGGCGGTGGTAAAATTTTACCCGAACCCGACAACACTATTTATGTAATAGATGAAGCGCATCACCTGGCGCATATTACCCGCGACTTTTCATCAGCAGCGGCCACTATAAAAGGCACTATTGATTGGCTCGATAAGCTCACCAAATTTAGTGGCAAAATGTCTAAGGTATTAGTGGGACAAAAAGCCATTGGGCAAAACTTTAAGCTATGCGATAGCATTAACGATGCTAATAAAGACTTAAAAGTAGTGCGTGATATTCTTGATAATGCCGACTTTGAATACTCAAAAGACGATACATATCGTTTTGAGCATGGCGAAATACCAAAGTCATTGCACAATAAAGCTAAAGATATAAGTGATGCCACACTAGATGCACTGCGTTGTTTAAATAAAATGCACGACACCCTCACACAAGATGTAAGCGATGGCGATATAAAACCCTACGTTGCCGACCCCGTCTTGGCTGAAAGCGGGCACTACATAAACCGCTTAGAGCAATTAAATAAGCTGTGGTACAGCTATGCAAATAAAGGCGAAGGCACACCACATGCAAGGTGGATCAAACGTTTAGAATATAAAAATCATCACGACCACCTATTAAGTGATTGCCCTATCGAAGTTGGCTACTACTTAAAAGACAAACTATGGAATGAATGCGCCGGTGCAGTTTTGTGTTCTGCTACTTTAAGTGCTCTCGGTTCGTTTGATCATTTTGCTTATGAAAGTGGCTTAGCAAAAGAAGAAGGTGTTAAGTTTATTAAAGTGCCCTCTCCTTTTGATTACCCTAAACAAGCAACCTTGCGTATTCCGGTAAGTAAAATTGAGCCAACCGACAAAGCCTTTAGCGATCATATAGCGCAAACCTTGCCTGAGTACTTAAACACAAAAAAAGCTAATTTAGTGTTGTTTGCATCGTATTGGCAAATGGACCATGTGGCTAAGTTTCTTAGAACAAAAGGTTTTAACTTATTAGTGCAAGGCGAAATGTCGCGAGAGGCATTATTAAAAAAGCACACCCAAAATATTGATAGTGGTAAAGGTAGTATTTTATTTGGTACGCAAAGCCTCTCAGAAGGGCTTGATTTACCTGGTAAATATTTAGAAAACTTAATAATTACAAAAATACCGTTTGCCGTACCTACATCACCAATAGAAGAAGCCCAAGCCGAATTTGTACAAAGTAAAGGCGGTAACCCGTTTTTGTCTATCACCGTGCCCGATGCAGCAAAGAAATTGGTACAAAGCTGTGGTAGACTGCTGCGAAAAGAGAGCGATGAAGGCCGTATAACCATTCTCGATAGACGCTTAGTTACCAAGCGCTACGGCAAAGCCATGCTCGACACCTTACCACCTTTTAAAAGACAAATAGATTATTAATGTTTGAACTTGCTTTAGATCCCACAACACTGGCAGTTTTATGTGCCGCGGCCCTTGCTGCTGGCTTTATTGATGCAATTGCCGGCGGCGGTGGGTTACTTACCGTACCCGCACTACTCACCGCAGGCTTGCCACCGCATGTAACGCTTGGCACAAACAAGCTTGCGGCAAGCTTTGGCTCATTAACGGCCAGCTACACGTATTATAAAAAAAATCTCTTTAGCCCTAAATTTTGGGCAAATTCCATTATTGCTACCGCCATAGGCGCTGTAATTGGTACATTAATTGTTGACCATTTAAGTATTGAGTTTTTAAATAAGCTTTTACCTATCATTATAATTATGGTGGCGTGCTATAGCTTATTTGGTAGTTTAAGTACCACACAAGGCGACGATTTACCAAAAGTAACACCACTACTTAAACTAAAGCAGTGGTTGCAGGGTTTGGCATTAGGGTTTTTTGATGGCGTAGCAGGCCCAGGCGCAGGTACTTTTTGGACCGCATCTAATAGTTTATTTTATAAAATGAGCTTACTGCTTAACTGTGGATTAGCCCGTTCGATGAACTTTGTATCTAATTTTATATCACTTATTACCTTTGTGGCACTTGGTCATGTTAACTTTTTATTAGGCCTAATCATGGGCTTTTTTATTATGTTAGGTGCTTGGATTGGCGCTCACTCAGCAATTCGCTTTGGTGGTAAGTTTATTCGTCCCGTTTTTAACACTATGGTTATACTGCTAGCATTAAAACTAATTTACGAGGCTTATTTATAAATGCAAACACACGCGCTGGATAAATTACGCCAACAAGTTGCTACGCTCAAACAACAAGCTGAGCAATTTGATAGTGCAAAGTTGTTTTCTAAAAACCGCTATATGCAGGCGCAGCCTAGTTTATTTGACCGCGGCGTATTTAGTACTAAAAGCATGAACCTAACTGACTACGTAATAGAAATTGAAGACGAAATTACCGGCTTACCACCCAGTGAGCACCGCCATGCTTATGCTTATGCACTCGAGCGCATAGGTAATCAAGTACACGCGGTATTTAATGTTATTAAATCAACCCCTATTTGGGCAAAAGAAAACAAAAATCAGTACAAACCTAGGCCAAAAAATACGGTTTATAAGCACGCCGTAAAAAAAATAATGCAATCGTCGCACGAGCTATACGACGAGCTTAAGCAAAACCATGAGTTTGAACGACGCTTAGTGTTAATGATTGAAGAGCGCAAACTACAAATGGAAAAAGCTACCCCAGCGCAAGCACAAAAACTTAATATGGAAATTTTAACCACGCATGCGCGCTTAGGCCGTTGCCGTAAAGCAATTTCGGCCACCGAAGATAAAATTCAACAAGTCGAAAAACAACAATTACGCTAATGCAGCTTTTTTACCACCCGCTATATTCTGCTTTAACGCTTCCTGAACGCCACCGTTTTCCTATTCAAAAATACCACATGCTAAAAGCAGAAATAGAACACTTAGGCTTTGAGGCTACACAGTTTAATACACCAACCAAAGCAACGCCCGAGCAGCTTGCACTGTGCCATAGCGAAGACTACATAAATGATTTTTTAAACGCCAAGCTCAGTAATAAAGCAATTAAAAAAATGGGTTTCCCGTATTCAAATCAACTAGTAGAGCGCACGCTACTTTCAGTTGGGGCAAGTATTCAAGGCAGCGAATACGCACTAAAACATGGTTTTTGCGCTAATTTAAGTGGAGGCTATCATCATGCATATAGTGATTACGGCAGTGGCTTTTGTATTTTTAACGATTTGGCTGTGGCTGGCGCGCATTTAATCAACACAAATCAAGCCGATACCGTATTAATATTTGATTGTGATGTACACCAAGGCGATGGCACAGCACAAATTACGCAACATAATAATGCTATAGTTACCTGCTCTATTCATTGCGAGCAAAATTTTCCGCGCTTAAAGCAACACTCCGATTACGACTTCGCCCTACCTGCCAACACATCAGATACCGAGTACTTAACAACGCTAAAACAAGCCCTCGAACTTTGCGTGCGTATTCATAACCCCGATATTATTTTATATAACGCAGGGGCTGATATTTACGAAAAAGACGAGCTAGGGTTATTTAACGTATCGCTTGAAGGGGTTTATGCGCGCGATCATTTTATTGTTAACTACTGCAAAGCCCATAAGATCCCACTTATGTGCGCTTTAGGTGGCGGTTATCAGCGTAATTTAAATACGTTAATTAATGTGCATAAACAACTATTTAAAGCGGCTATCGATTTATTTTAGTGCTTAGTATACACTCAAATAAACGGACCCCATAAAAGGCGCTAGCACGATGCGACTGCACGACGACATACATAACTTTTACGAAAAAATTGTGGTTGAAGAAATCATTAAACGTAAACTAGATAAAGTTTACAGTGAAGATGTAATGGCCGATTTTTGTTGTACGGTGCTCAATCAACTTCCCCCTCGCTATATTCGCTACGATGTAGATATGGCATTTTATTTACCGCAAAGTGAACGTATTCACATGGAAGAGCGCGTACAAACCGCTATTGATGTAGCCATTACTCAAATTTCAAAAAAGAAAGACTTAAATGACCAGCCCACTTGATAACGCCCCTACACATGTAAAACTTGCGGTAGATTTAATTATGCTGTTGGAGCAGCACGAGGTTGCTCCAGAGGATGTGTTAAAAGCACTCGAAATTGTAAAAAGTGACTTTGAGCAAAAACAAGCTACCGCTTAGCATTACTCTTTTGTTTGCACTTCGTATTTAGTCACAGTGCCCTCGTGTTTGTTACAGTCTATTTTAATTTCGCCAAACGTGCGTCTTGGGGTTGTTGAGCGACGGCACGTCATTTTTTGTGCTTTACTACCATACTGGCTTATGTACAACGCAACGGTTTCGTCTATTTGTTGCTGTTGCGCCTAAGTAGCCGCGTTATAAAACGTATTATATTGCGCCTGCCAACTTTCAACTCCAGCCTCTTTTGCAACCCCTAGCCAGCCCATGCCCATGTTAGTGGATTGTGTTAAGTACTGCCCTTTTAAAAACATAAACGACAATGTGTATTGCGCACTTTTATAACCAAGCGCTGCAGGGTCTTTTAGGTACATAAAAGCTTGTTTAAAATCTCCTTTTTTATACGCTTTTATGCCGTTATACTCATGTTTTTTCATGGTGGTGTCATCGTATAAATTAATAGGCGTAGACCCACAACCACTTAATAAACCCACTCCCATTATTGCTGTGATCAGTAAATATCGGCTCATGACTATTCCTTTTTTATTATTTTTATATGCGAGTACCGAATCTGGCTTACAGTTATTGCAAAGCCTGTTACTCTATAAATTAAGTTGTATAATTAAAATACTATCATGAGCTTAGCAAGTTTACTTCGGTTATTTTTTCTGGCTGCAATTTGGGGCGCCTCATTTTTATTTATGCGAATGGCGGCAAATAGCCTAGGCCCAGCGGTGTTAATAGAATTTAGAGTCGGCTTTGCCGCACTCACCCTTTTTATAGTGGCGCTGTATTTAAAACGCCACTTGGCGCTTACTAAGCACACCAAGCACTTTTTTATAATTGGTGCGCTTAATTCTGCCCTTCCCTTTTTACTTTTTGCATACGCTGCGCAAACTATTAGCGCCTCTACTTTATCGATTTTAAATTCAACAACCCCTATTTGGGGCGCAGTGGTAGGTATTATTTGGAGCAAAATCAAACCGACTAAAAGTATGGTTTTAGGTTTGCTGCTTGGTTTAATAGGCGTGGCAATTTTAGTTGGGCAAAATCATCTTGTATTAAATACTCATTCACTTATTGCGATTGCAGCAGCGCTAAGCGCCTCACTGTGTTATGCCATTGCATCACATTATACAAAAAATGCCCCTAAGCTTGCACCGTTCGATAACGCACACGGCTCTATGTGGGCAGCCAGTTTTATAGTACTACCTCTTATACTTTTTATTCCTATTCGCGAAGTACCTAGTACCGACGTTATGCTTGGCGTGTTAGCCCTTGGCGTGGTGTGTACCGCACTTGCTTATATTTTATTTTTTAAACTTATTGACGATATTGGCCCAACTTCAGCTTTAACGGTCACGTTTTTAATTCCGCTATTTGGCATTTTTTGGGGGCATGTAATTTTAGATGAGCAAATAGGGCCAAATACGTTACTCGGCGCATTATTTGTTATTGTGGGCACTATGCTGGTTACTGGTTTTCTACCACGAAAAAAGCACTTAGCTAAAACAAGCTAAGTGCTTATATCAAGAACTTTTACCAAACGCTTACTTCTGAGCTTTTTTCCTTAAGTTTTCAATTAAGTCTTGAGCGCTAAAGCTGTTATCGCTGGGTTTTATACCTTTGCCCATTTTAATATCAATTAAGGTGTGCACTTCTTTGCGTTTATCATTATTGCTCACTTGTACGCCTATACTATTGCTCGGGCGTACACGTGTTTCGCAGGTTAATAAACCACAGTTTCGCTCATATTGCTGGCTGTGTGATGCACTAATAGATGAGGCAGGCGCTTGTGATTTAGACTCAACAAAGGTTTCTTTATTAGTAACAACAAACCAGTCGTAGCCTTGCGTTTGGGTAAGCTCAGCCGCGCGTAATAATGCATAATCACCGGCATCGGCTACATTGTTTGATACACTTTTAAACTCTACTCGGTATTGATCAATGCTAATTTTTTGCTCGCTGTAACCTTGTGAGCCATTATTCGCGGCGCGGTAATCAGGTTTTGATGCGCAACCCGCCATAAGTAAAATACTGATAATTAAAATAGATGTTTTCATCATTCACCTCGTTTTATAAAAACTATTATTGGTTTAACTGCCACTTTGCACTAATTGCTTGCTGCTCTTGCGCTCTATCTAGTGGTGCGCCGCTGATCATGCTATCTATAACAGCATCTAACTCACTGTTATTAGACGCTGTTTGATATTGCGCGCCATTATTACTTTGCTGCGTGGCTGTTTGCGCTTTAATTTGCCAACCGCTTTGCGTTTTACAAGCAATGCTTGTTTGCGTTGTATTGTTTGAGCTTAGTGCATACTGCCTACAAAGCTCACCTTGCTGATTTTTAAAACTAAGCTGCGCGCTAAATACTGAGCCATCACTTTGCTCAAACACACCACTACTTAGCTGTGTATCAAGTGCTGATGCTATGGTACTGGCTACTAAATTTTTCGACTCATTGGGTTGTAAATAACTCGTCATTGCTATCCCAAATACCACTGCAACGCTTGCAGCTATTGCTAAGCTTTTATTAGCCGACTGCCTAACCTTTTGCCAAGGCGTTAACGTTACTACATTGCTATTTAACGTGTTTTTTGTCGTTGCTGTATCAAGCTTTGCAACCGTTTTAGCTAATGAGTCACTAAGGGGGGCGTCATCAATACTTGTAGCGTGCTCTTTTACGAGCATGTCTACTTCGCTTAGCTCTGCAAGTCGCATTACTAGTTCATCATCGGTTTCTAGGGCTTTGCGCACTTGCTCCATTTCGTGCTCGCTGAGTTCTGAGTCTAAAAAGGCGCTAAGTGTTTCGTCGTTAATGTTCATACTTGCTCCTTTTTAAAGTCGGGTTTTATTAAATTATAAAGTGTACTGCGTGCGCGCGATAATTTACTCATTACACTGCCTATAGGTATATCGAGTGTATGTGCGACTTCTTTGTAAGCCATGCCCTGCACTGCCACCAGCGATACTATGGCGCGTTGCTCTTCGGGTAATTGCCCAAGTGCTGTATTTACATTTTTAAGCATTTGTTTGTTTTCGAGTGTTTGGTGCTCATTACTTGTAATTGGCTCTGGTAATATATCGGCCTGAGCCGTATTTTGCCTTACTTTGCGTGAGCGGTACTCGTCTATCCACACATTACGGCAAATTTTAAACGCCCATTTAGCTGGCTCAACGTCATCTGGAATGCCTTTTACTAATAGTTTTTCAATTGTTATTTGCACTACATCGTCTGCATCTGCTTTACTACCCGTTAGCGAATAGGCAAAGCGCCTAAGCATGGGCAATAAGGTTTTTAGAGTTTCGTTCATTGATTTTTACCCCTTTTATAAAGAAGACGATTCAAAAAAACATTTATTCCCAAATAATCAAAATAATTTGAATAATGAAATATTTCTATGTGTTAAACGTTAACTAACCAGCATGGTAAATTTAATAGAAGTAACCCACTATGAACATTAAAAACACACGCGTTAAACACATAATAGCCGCCTCCCTTTGCATATTTAGCGCAACGAGCTCAGCCAATATAGTAAGAGTCGATCAGGTGCTTGGGCAGCTAAACCCAATAGAGCAGCGTATAGAGCAAACAATAGAGCGAGCACAGCACCTGCCGCTTCCAGTGCCTGTACCACAAGTTTCGATTGATGAACTAAAAGCGCAGATAAGTGAGCCTATTAGCAGCTTACCTAATGTACTTAACATTAATATAAATAGCCAAAACACCGCATTTGTTGAAGTAGAGCTTGAAAACGGCTTTAGAGCAATAGAGCGGCAATGGTTATTAATGGCAAATAGCCAACAACTTAATACCCTAAAACAGCAAAATGTAACCATCGTATCGGTAAAAAATTACAACGCACTTAATATAAGCTTAGTGCGCTTTAACGCCCCCCAAGGTGTTAATTCTAAAAGTGAATTATTAAAAGCACTTAACTTAGATGAGTCTGCAATACTTGACCGAAACCACATTTACCAAGCGCAAACAGGCGAGCCTACCGCAAAAGTAACGCAAAATAAGCCTATTGCGCCTTACTGCACACAAAGCGTGAAAATTGGCATGATCGACAGCGCCATTAATACCAAACACAGTGCTTTTGAAAGTGCAAATATCACTACGCAAAGCTTTTTACCACAAGGGTTAAGCTCGCCAAATTTACACGGCACCGCCATTGCAGGGCTAATTACAGGTAAAGGCGCAAAACTTAGTCCGCTTTTAGGCAATGCCAAGCTTTACAGTGCCGAGGTGTTTTATAGGCAATCTGAATATGCACAAGGGGCTACATTATTTGCCATAGTAGAAGCACTTAACTGGCTAGTTAGTAATAAAATACCCGTAATAAATATGAGCCTAACCGGGCCAAATAACGCAATTTTAGAAGCAAGTATTACTGCTGCAATAAAGCAAAACGTGTTAATTGTAGCTGCTGCAGGTAACCAAGGGCCGGCGTCGCAGCCGTTATACCCAGGTGCGTATAAAAGCGTGATAGCGGTAAGTGCTATTGATTCACAAAACCAAATTTATAGATGGTCAAATAAAGGCGATTACATAGACTTTACAGCCTTTGGTGTAAATGTTGTTACAAGCCAAGGCAATGGGGAATTTGGAAGGGAGTCGGGTACTTCAATGGCGGCGCCGCATGTAAGCGCGGCATTAAGTTGTTTATTGTTAAAACATGGTAATAATAAAACCAAAGCACTTAACGAGCTTACATCGCTTGCCAAAGATTTAGGCGAGCAAGGCAAAGACACCACCTTTGGTTATGGCGCTATTTATCCACCTAAAAGTGCACTTTAACTGACGCCGATAAAACCGATTGCGTATAGGTATTGCTACTAAGCTTTGATTGATAATCGCCATATTCAGCCTCGGCTATGAGTGTTACGTGCTCAAACACAGCTAGGTTATAAAACGCATTAACGACATTTCGGTGCTCATCTCGCGACGGTATTTGCTCAAATAAATCATCCGTTGTTTGCTCATCGTAATCTTTATTTTGATAACGCCAGCCAACTCCCACTTTGTTAGCCACATTAAAGGCCGTAAATTTGTGCGTAACTTTAGTAGTAAAACCGTAGCCGTTAAAGTCGTATTGGTTGTCGTCGGCGTTTTCTTTATCGGCACTTAGCGCTGCCATTAACATGGTTTGGCCATTATTTATAAAATGATAAAGCGCTACATCGCCACCTACGCCGTCGGCATTACGTGCTTTTGCAGTAGTAAAACGTTTAGCTTTGGTTTTTATGCTCATACGCAAATACGTATGCGGGTTTAAAAAATGGCCATAATAAGCACTAGTTTGATTAAAATGTAAAAATGGTTCGCCATCTACATTTGCTTTTGCACCATCGTAACGAACCCCTAGCTCATGGTTATTAAAGCTATAGCTGCCATCTAAACCATATTGATGCAGGCCTAAATCGTATTGTTCAAACTCATCGTAGTCTTGCTGTTCAAACTTATAGCTTGAAGTTAATTTAGCGCCTTTGGTTAATTGCCATTTTGCATTAACACCGGCTGCGGTTTTTATGCCGCTGTCGCTTTGCGACGAAATATCGTCAAGCTCCTGAACAGAGAGCGCCGAGTTACTTAATACCCCAACTTCTGCATCTGCATTTACCTCAAGACTGCTTTTAAACGGTTTAGTTTGCTCAGCTGTTTTAACGTGGTTGGTTTGTGCAAGCACCGCTTGGGCACTAAAAACACACAATGTGGCGGTTATAACTGCTTTCATATTTATTCTCCAACAGGCCGAATAGGTTTCCCCATTCGGCATTTGTGCAAATACTTGGCGTATTAAAGGCCTAGGTCTAAATCGTTAGTAATGTTGGTTACTACTTCACTTGCGGTACTAAGTGCTACATCGTTACTAATTTGATCAGTGACCGCCGTACTCACCTGCCCGCTAACACTTTGCTGTACCGTGCTTTGTAAACTACTAACCGTACTGTCTTGCACACTGGCAATTAAAGATTGCTGAACACTGCTTACTACTTCATTACTGGTATTAATTGCATCACCCACTTGCAGTGCAGAACTCACTGAGTTAGCAGCTGTATTAGTAATTGCTAATTGGTTTGTAAGCTCACCCGCATTAAGCGCATTTGTTGCATCAGCTTGTGTAACTGAATCGGTAGCGCTACTCACATTTGAAAGTAACGAGGCATCGGTTGGTGTATCGGTAGTGCCTTCCCGTGCAGCTTGTTCAGAGGTAACAGAAAGTAATGACGACTGGCTCGCAGCGGCTGTTAAGTTACCCGCCGATGAGGTTAACTGCGCTGTTGTATCAAGCGCTGTATTGACTGTGGTATTGCCTGTTGTATTTAAAGATGAGGCCGATGCATTTAATGCATTATTTAAAGATCCGCTTACAGATGCAACTAATGAATTTGCAGGCTCTACGGCCTCGCTGCTTTCTTGCGTTGGAGTTTGCGTGTTATTCGCCGTTGAATCTGTGTTTTGCGAATCATCAGCCGTTACTTGTGTATCGTTAGATACGGTTGTGTTATTGCTACCACTGGCTGTTAAACCGTTTTGTGAAAGCGTAATAGATGTAGCTGTTTGTTGCTGCGCCGACGTTGACTGAGATATTTCAATATCAGCGGCGTGCACTGCACCTGTAAAAGTACACACACCGCTTAACATCATTACGCTTACAATTTTATTTAATTTAGTCATTGTTTTGTCCTCTAGTTTGTCGGATTGACATAAAGAAGACGATTTACAAAAACCCTTTATTCCAAAAACAAATAAAAATTTGTAGTAACGTTAATTAATTACTTAGTTTTCATATTCTTAAATATAAGTTACTCGTTTACTGCGTGTGCGTTTCACTGTTTTGGATCAGCAATAACAGCTCGGCAGTGGCGGTAGCATCGGCCAATGCGCGGTGATGGCTGGTTAAATTCAAATTAAAATGCGCGCTAAGGTTACCTAGCGAATACGACTTTAACCCTTTAAATGCTTTGCGCGATTCAACCACGGTGCACATTTTTGGCATTTTAAAAAAGTGCCCTGCAACCTCGCACTCTTTTTTAATAAAGCCGTAATCAAAGTTTACGTTATGGGCTACAAAAATACTGCCTGCGAGTTTATCTAGTAGTGGCTGTGCAATTTCTGCAAATACAGGTGCGTTGTAAACCATGCCATCGCTTATGCCGGTTAGCTTAGTAATAAAGCCGGGTATATGGCGCTGCGGGTTAACTAGTGTCGTCCAGGTATCAATTACTTTACCGTGCTGTACTTTAACTATACCAATTTCGGTAATGCGGTTACCCCCTTTTAAGCCGCCGGTGGTTTCTATATCAACCACGCTGTAAACACGGTTAGGGTCTACAAACCATTTAACTGCAGCAATATGTACCGTAAAGCCTACATTTTTTAAATTATCAATAGTGGTTAATTGGTTGCGCCTAAGCTTATCGCCCGGGGCTTTTACCTCTTCTAAATGGACCTGGCCATTATCAATGACCATTAAATCGGGGTAGCCATCTTTTAGCTGTAAATAATGTTTGCTCATGGCCGTTAAATGCGCAATTAACGCTTCAAGCGGGCTGTTTAAAATAAGCGCCTCTAGTGGCTCTAATAAATTGCTGCGCCACCTAAATAACCCATTGGGCTGCTCAAAGTATTGCGCGGCATGTTTACATACCAAATTAAGCAGCGCCTGATTAGTGCTACAACTTTTTAAACGTGCGTTAATTTGCGTACTTTGTGCTTCATAAAAATTACCAAGCTGCAAAACTTGCGGGTAAATATCAAATTCATTACACGGCGGGTATGGCGACTCTATAAATAACTCGTGCCAAAATACTAAACCAAATAAGCTTTGCCATAAGGTGTTTTCGGTATTAAAAACCGTTAACCCTTTTGCGGTGTAATGCTCATTTACGCCTTGCTCTACATCGCCTCGGTAAATTTCGTCAATTTCCAGCACACATTGGGTATCGGCTAGCATAGTGCTTAAGCGCGAACGCATTTGTTTATTAAATTTACGCATTAAAAAGTCATCAGCAAAGTACAGTAAATCGTCGCTGAGCGGGTTTTCTATTATTTGCTCTAGTTGCGCTTTTACCCACTCTTTATTACCTAAGCGGTATTGCTCTCTTATTTGAATTTCTTGGGCTTCGGCGTAATCGGTGCAGCCTTCTAGTAGGCTAAAGGCAAGTTCGCTATCGGTATTTTTAAGTTGTTTATACAGCCTAACCAGCAGCTTGTTTTTAATATCGTGCGCTTGTGCACCGTTTGCCGGTTGCGCTAAAACTAAATGCGCAAGCTCGGTGTAAGGTGTTTTGTTATCCAAGGTTTCAGCTTCTGTATTACCGGCTGTTTTGCCAATGTTTTTAAACGCTAAACGGTAACGGTTTAAAACATAATTAGATTGCGCCTCAGCGAGTGTATTAAAGCGCGACAAGCTCTCGCTGTGCCCTTCGCGGGTAGCGGTTAACCCTAAATCGCGCATAACAAAGCGGTTTTGATGGTTTACATCACCACTACTCAAGCGCCCTGCAAATAAAAACTCAAAATACTCGTAATAATCTTCACGGTTATTAATGACATACTGGCTATATAAAGGGGTAAGATCATCTGCGCGCTCACTAAAAAATTGGCACGCTATACTAACTAACTCCCCTTTAGCTGCGCTTTTTTTAAAGCTTACTTGCTCACTGTAATTACTTAGTAACTCCACCAGCATGGGCTTGGTTAAATGCGCTATAAGAAGCGTGTAATGCTGCGCGTTTGGTTCATATAAAATGCCCGCTGTTTTTAGGGTATAAATAGCCTGATGCGGCGAGGTTATTTCTTCGTAATTAAGCGATTGCGCCTGCACTAAATAAGGCTTGCGCGAATACACACGCGCCAACATGCATTGGCTTTGCTCATCTAGTTGGTTAATTTTACTAATAAATTGGCTGTGCTTGGGCTCAAGTAAATGCATACATTTACTTGTTACAAACTCAATAAGCTCTCTAAAATGCGCTAAATAGTATTTTGCTGGTAATTCTTTTTTCATAACATCGCCACAACTGTATATAAAAACAGTATCTAGCATTTATGCTTATTATTCAATCTTAAACTTGTAACTAAAACACGCTATAGTGGGCTTATAAAAGTAAATTTATTAAAAATAAAGGACTTACCATGAGCGCGCACCCGTACGATGTTTTATCACTCAATAACGGCGCAAATATTATTTTTACGCCTTGCTCAGGGCCTGCTGACCTTTCAGGATTAAATTTGTTCAATCTAGGGGGGATTTAATCGCGGCGCGAGGCTTGTAACCTAGTGGGCTCGATAACTGCTCCTGCGTTATTCTAATGACTTACATCCATGTAAGAATAAGTAAAAGCCGAGCAATGCTTCCGCGTCCTGCTCACGCCCCTTACCAACATCCATGTTGGCAACAAAGAGTCAATCCCCCTAGGCAGAACCCTTCGGGCAGCGCATGTTTGCCATTTATACTGCGTTATCGCCTATTAATGGGGAACAACCACACTACATAAGATCTGCCTTGCCTAAATACCAAACATACTGCTGCAAAATTAACCTCGAAAGATAAGCAGGCCCCAGTAAAAAAACACAAAACCTAGCGGATTCAATTGCTACATTAAAGGCGGCTGGCACTCACATGCTGCTATCGCTTATGCCGCAAAAGGAGCTTGAAAAAAACAACGTAGAAAGCATTAATAGTGAGTGCAAAAAGCACGGTATAACATGGTTTCATTTACCTATAAATGACGACGAAGCACCAAAACAGCCTTTTACATCAAGCTGGAACACCCACAAAACCGACATATTACAAGCCATACAACACAAACAAACCATTGCCATACATTGTAAAGGCGGCACTGGTCGCACAGGGTTGATGGCTGCACTTATTTTAAATTCGGCAGGTTACACAAAAGAAGAGGTATACAACCTAGTACAAGGTATCCGCCCTAAAGCACTCACTATAGAATTGCAAAAAGATTACTTTAATCACTTTGAGGTGTGAGGGAAAACTGGGGAATATGTTAACGCTAATGGTTAGTTACCTTTAATAAACTTTGCCACTTATTGACGGTAACTAATCGTTATTATGTAAATCAAAAAGCCCCCAAATTGAAAAAAGCCAAAACTGCAGGCCTAAATGTGCTTTAAATTTTTGGCAGACCACATAGCAAATTGTCGATGACGGCAATTAAGTACACCTCACTCTCCTTAAAACTAATGCCAGCATAGGGTAATCGCACTTTACTAAAGTTAGCTAAAGAATCGCGAAAACTAAGTGCTTTGCGCCTCTTTGATACCAATCCGCTTAATTAAGTGATCTGTTTTAAGGATTGGTAATACAGTTGCTATTAGACTTGCAAACTCATGTAATAAAAACGATCGTCTTTTCTATCGACTGCAAACCCGATGCGGCTATATAATTTAAATGCAGGGCTACGCTGAAATACTTTGAGGTCTATGAATTTGACACTTTGTTGACGAGCCATATCAACTACTTTTGCAATAACATGAGCACCATAACCTTTGTTTTGATAAGTAGCTGCAATTTGAATGTCGCGAAGTTGGCAACGCCCTTCTTCATACGATAAACGCACAACACCTATGTGTTCACCCTTACACAAAATATCAAAATTTTTGAGGCTTTTGGTTGCTTGATAAACGTCTTCTACATCCCAATCTACCGCATACATTTCGTAATAGGGTTTCATATTGTTAAACGTAAAGTGTGCGGCAGCCTTTAAGTCTTCAGTAGCAACAAGCTCTAGCATCCATCTAGCCTCCAAAAAAATTAATACTCAAAAAACTAAGTAGTCACTTTAATTGAATAAGCTCAACTGCGCTATAAATTGCGCGTGCTAATAACTTTAGCGGTTAAAAAAACTAACGTAAAACAGCAAAACTACTTATAGTTAAACGCCCATTAATTGGATCGCAGGCATAACCGTTAGCCGCATTTATATTACCGGAATGCAATAAGTTGCTTGGATATATAACAACTCGATTTAGCTTTGCCTCTACACTGAAAATTTGCTCAAACAAAACTGTGCTGCCATTTATGTAATGTGGGTTTTTATGAAGCTTTTGCGCCAAGGCTTGTTGCTTTATAGCTTGCCTATAAGGCATGAGTCGCTCTTTTGTTATGCGTTCATACCCTAGGGCTTTATGTTTATAAAAAGAAGTACCCCCATGTGTTTCATCACATAAAAAATGCACCATAGCGAGTTGGGTCATATTGGGTGTGTCAAAATGGGGAATCATCTGTATTGGCCTGAGTTCATCAGGCTCAGTACATGCAATTGAAAAGGCAGAAAGTATTACATCAAACTCGCTTTTATCTGCCATATCAAAGTGTGAATTAATAATTGGCGCCAGTGCTTTTAACTGCTCTATATAACTAAGCGGTGCTGCTTTTCTTACTCCCGGGTAAAAGTCACTTTCTTGTGTGCAAAATGTTTCCCTCGCATTTTGAGAAAATACAGCAAAATTAATAAGTGCATCTACATTATTTACAAAATCATCAATAACAATAATTGGGGTTTTTTCTTCCCCTACAGTGTGTATGTGTAACACCATATTTTTGTTAAGTGTAAAATCAATCATTGGCTAAATTAAGCACCGCATTTTTACGCTCTATTAATGGGTATACCTGGCCAAGTGAGGTTATTATTGTATAAATAGCAGGTAATAAAGCACTTTGATGTAAAAGCGTAATTTGCTCACTATTAAGTTGTGCGAGTTTTTCTTGATTAATAGTGTATAGGCCGTTTAACTTTGTTTTTATGTTATTTTCAAACGTTACTTCAAGCGATAATCGCTGTAGTAGTTCATATTTTAACAAGGTATCAATTAGCTTTTTATTATCTATTTCGCCTTGTAATAAATGCCCTAAACACTGCTTTATTTGTTTTAAATAGCCACTTTCTTCAGCGCTTTGGGTATAAATTGGTTCTAAATTATTTTCTCTTTGCGCAGAGTTATCAACTACTGCAGGGCTATTCAAATTAATACACACAGGGTATTGCGTTTGCTGCGCATGAGTATCACCAACAAAAAATGGCTGACGCTGTAACTGAAGCGGCAAATATACGCCCTGCCACTGCGATTGCTGATAAAACAAGTTCTCATGTTGCTCAAAGCCTAATAAAGCATTGAGTGTAAACTCGCCTGTTTCTGAGTTTTTTGCAAAAACTATAGGCTGCTGAACTGCAATTTGGCTAAGCTCTGCCATAACAACGGGGATCATATTAAGGTTTTTAGCGTGTGATTGTGCTTTTTGTGTGTCTATTTTTATATGCTGATGAGCACTTTGCTCTAATGCGACTAAATTTTCCATGCGTGTCTCTTTATTGTTTTTATGCGTAAATTTTTAAGCTAAATAGCACTAAAACCATGGTGCTTAATTTTATTAAGCAGCTCTCGATTACTAGGTAAGTTTGTGACTGCTTGGTTTATCATGCTCTTATTTTTATCAAACTGACTTTTAGCGAAAACAGTGTCTTTAAGCATACAGGCAGTTGTGCTGTAATCACTTTTAAAGCCCATACCGTATAAAACATATTGATAACTCGCCGCTGGAAACACCTCATTATTACTTGTAAAGTCGTGATCAGCAGGAGCGCGGTATTGCCATAACTTCATTAGATCTTGTAAGCTTTGAGGAATCGTTTTTGGGTCTCTGTTATCGCGCCAAAATGCGTTATCGTCACGGTCTGACAAAATATAATGCAGTTTTAAAAAGTCGATTATTTTTTCCCACCTATAGATAAACGTCTCGTTAAAGCGTTTGGCGGTAATATCCATAATATCTCGGGTCTGGGGGAGCTGTTCGCTGATCATCTGTGCTGACATTTCTACTAATACCAATGCAGAAGCTTCTAATGGCTCTAAAAAGCCAGCCGAAAGCCCAACTGCAACACAGTTATTTTGCCAAAAGTGTGAGCGATGGCCACTTTTAATAGGAATTTTTCTAACTGTTAACGACTCTATTTTATCGCCTACATACGCTTTAAGCTTTTCTCGTGCTTGAGCTTCGCTACTGTATTTACTCGAATACACGTAACCTACACCACGGCGATGCTGTAACCCTATATCCCATATCCAACCCGCTTCTTGCGCTGTTGAAATTGTGTGAGATGCAATACTCTCATCTTCATTATCATAAGGGACTTGCACTGCTAAGGCGGTATCAATAAATAGCACGTCATCGCAAGGCATAAAAGGAACCTTATAATGCTCGCCTAATAACAATGAAGAAAAGCCGGTGCAATCAACAAATAAATCACCGCTAATTTCACCTTGTTGCTTTGTGGTAACGCTTGCAATATCGCCATTTTTAGTGCTATTAACTTGCGTCACATCGGCTAAAATATGTTTAACGCCAAGCTGTTGAGTACAATGCTTTTGTAAAAAAACGGCAAATTTTGCAGAGTCTAAATGGTAGGCATAATTGGCTATAGCTGCGTATTCTGGGGTGCGAATTGTTTTAGGAGCAAGCCCTTGTTCACAAATAGCTTCTTGGTAACACACTGCATTTGAAAAAGATGCTGACTCAGCGGTGTTATTTAACCAATGGCCAGCCATATCTGTTTTTGAAAAGCCCTGCGGCAAAACTAATGGGTGATAATAAAAATCATCATTGCTGCCATCCACCCACTTGGCGAATTTTGCACCTTGCTTAAAACTTGCTTCGCACTCACGTATAAAGTCGGTTTCGCTAATGCCAAGCGCTATTAAAGTACTGCGCATGGTAGGCCAAGTGCCTTCGCCAACACCTATAATTGGTACATTAGGAGATTCAACGAGTACAACATTAAGACCATCAGGGGCATTACTTTTATGGTGCGCCGCTAATCGGCCGGCTGTTAGCCAACCCGCGATACCTCCACCAACGACAACCACTTTTTTTATTTCTTTATCTTGCTGGTTCATACTTGTTACCTAAAAGGCATAGTTAAAAAGTGGCCTTTACTAAATGTAAAAGCCACTTTATTAATTAAAGTTAAAAACTACCGCGAACACCTAACGCAAAACGTCGCCCGCTATCTTCAACCAATAGTAATTGGTTAGAAAAACGACCACGCTTGTGTACGTATTCTTCGGTTAAGTTAATACCTTCAAAAAATACCGATACATTTTCGGTAATGTCATAGCTGCCACTAGCATCAAGTTGTGCGTAATCTTCCACAATTGTCACGCCATCACCATTTAGCTGCGTTAGTGACTGTACAAAACTATCGCGCCAGTTATAGGCTAAACGCGCTTGAAATGGGCCATTTTCATAGAAACCAACCACATTATAAGAGTCGCTTAAGCCTGTTAATGCAAATACTTGAGTTATATCTGCAGGGTCTAGCTCTGCATCGCTGTCTACAAACGTTGCATTAACCATAAAACCAAACCCACTATCAAAACTGTGTTGTAAGGCTATTTCCCATCCATCAACAATCGCTGATTCGCTATTATTTGGTAATGTATTAGTAAATACAGCCGTTGAGTCAGCAGCGTCAGGGTTATCTACATCGTTACCTGTAGAGGGGTCAGTTAATAATCCGCCATCAGACAACTCAAAGGTTAAATCTTCGGTCGTATTAATAATGAAGTTAGCAACATTTTTTCTAAAATAACCCGCAGATAAATAACTAGCATCAGCGTAATACCACTCTAATGATAAATCTAAATTATCAGAGGTAAATGGCTCAAGCGCAGGGTTACCAGAGCTTGATGTTAAATTGCCGCCTTGGCGAGTTGTTTCAATTACTGTTACAGGCGACATACTATCGAGTGTTGGCCGTGTAATTGTTTGCGATACAGCAGCACGTGCTATTAGCTCATCGCTTATTTCAAGCTTTACACTAAAGTTAGGTAAAATCGCTTCGTAATCTGAACTTGCTGAAATATTTTCTACGGCGCCAAAGTTAGCAAGCATTTCCGTTTTATCTAGAATGGTTAACGCGCTCACCGGCTCGTCTGTGCCTTTTACTTCTACATCGGTGCTTTCGTATCTAAAGCCGGCTGTTGCGTATAAAGGCATGCCTGCAAGTTCAGCTTCAAAATCAAATTCTGTATAAAACGAGAAAGTATCTTCAGTTATCTCAAACGACTTATTACGTTTAACTGCATCAAAACTAATAGGCTGACCATTCGCCGCAGCTATTTGTTCAAGGTACGCAAAATTTGCCTCGCCATCGTGTGCAAGCCATGACGTTGGCATACGACCGCTGCCGCTTACATCAGATAAAAAGTCATCTCCTGCGTCAAATACAAATTGCGCTAAGCCATCCATACTTGGGTCATCTGGGTAACCACAAAAAGTACAGTGAATACCAACACCTTCGTTATCCCAACGATCAAGGTTTTTAGTTTCAGTTGAATACATAGCACCAAATTTGACCGAAACTAGGCCTGAAGTACCATCGTTATGCCAAATGCTATCCCAACGAAACTGATCCACAGTATCTTCTACAGCCCAACCACGGCGTAGCATTACATGTGCTCGGCTGTTGGCAGTATCTAAATGATTTGATACGCCATCAGGTGTAACCGCAGGATTATAAGCAACACCGTCAAGCTCTTGCTGGCCGCTATAAATGTTAGGGTTAGCAGAGGCAAACTCACTCGCATAAGGTAAAATACCGCCATCCAATTCAAATCGAACTCGGTTAGCATAGCCAATCAACGATAACTGATCGCCACCGCCGTTATTAGCCTCACGCTCGGCTTTTGAATGGCTCAAATCAAACTTCATATTTAAGTTATCGTTTACATGCCAATCAAAGTTTAAGCCTAGTGCGCTAGAGCTTGTTAAGCGGTCAAACTTTTTAGCGTGCATATCGGTAGCAAGGCCTACCTCTTGATATAAATCAACCACTGTGCCATTTTCGTCTACAGTTGGCCCTGCAGCGCCGCCAAAGCCTTCTAGGTTTGGCGCCGTAAACCAATGCCCATAAGACGTGGTGTCTGCTTCAACATCAAAATCAGAATAAAGCCCATCAGCTGTTATTACTAAATCATCTGAAGGTGCATACTGTATAACTAAATTTGCATTAGTGCGTGTACGTGTTTCTGTAGTGACTTTATGATCGTAGTTACGCGGCGAAAAAATATTACCGGTATATGTTTGCCCGCTTTGAGTTTGCGGGTTTGGGACGCCCACGTTTTCTAACCAACCGTCTACCTGGGCCTGGTTTAAGCGTGTTTCGCGCTCCTGTCGAGAAACTGCAAACAACACACCCAGTGTGTCATCATTAAACGTATTGCTAATTAAGCCAGAAATCTCGGGGGTAGTTTCTTCACTATTTTCATCGTAAATACCTTTAACACTGCCCGCAACTTTAAAACCGCTAATTGCAAATGGTCGCGCTGTATTTACATTTACTGTTGAACCAATACCACCAGATTGCATAGTGGCCGTTGAGGTTTTAAATACATCTAAGCTTTTAACCAGCTCGGATGCAATGGTATCAAAGCTAAACGCACGGCTTTGATTTTCAGATGCCATTTGGCGTCCGTTTACCAAGACTGTATTAAACTGCGGGCCAAAACCACGTACCGTAATGAGCTGTCCTTCGCCGCCTGAACGGTCTATTGAAACCCCGGTAATACGCTGTAAAGACTCAGCTAAATTTGTGTCAGGAAATTTACCAATGTCTTCTGCTGAAATGGAGTCGACCACGCCACCCGCTTCTCTTTTGGCATCCATAGCTCGGCCAAGCGAGCCTCTAATTCCGCGTACTTCAATTATTTCTGGTTCTTGTGCTGCTGTCTCTGCTGCTGCAGGAAGCGTTGCCATTGTGCTTAGTACAGCTAGTACAGCACTCGACACGCCATTTTTTTTATAGTTAGCCATGTTGTCAGTTCTCTCGAAACTTGGGTCTATTAAAATAGATATTTGCCCATCTTCGCTAACATGCGGTTGCAACCCTGTGCCATCGAGTAAAATCTGTAACGCGTTTATTATTGAATACTCGCCAGCAATAGTATTTGTTTGTAACTGCTGAATTTTATCCAGCGGAAAAAGCAAAGTAATATCGGCTTGCTCGGCAAAATTTATTAGCGATAAATCGGCCCTTTGTCTCGGAATATTAAACACTGCTTTATCGTTTACAGCGCTCGCTTTTACCTCGGTGGTGAACAAGCTAAAAACCAGCACATAAAGCGGTAAACAAAAAGGCAAATGTAAATACTCCTTGCGTATAGTTTTTGGCCATACACAGAACAAAGACGAGTGACTTTTTATTTTCCTCCATAAATATTTTTTATTTTTTTTAAATAAATTATTTTTTTGACTAGCCATGCTAAATTTTTTTATGCCTTTATTGTTTTTATTTTTTGCGCTTTTAACTGTATTTTTATTACAAAAAACATACAGCCCACATTGTATTTTTTTACTTATTAATTAAAAGGTTAAAGTTTTAAACGTAAATACTAAGTACCAAGCAGGGTATTTATAATGGCAAAAACTGTAGTACACTTCGCCTTTACATTACAAGCTTTATACCCTGTGCGGTTAGTGAACATTAAATTTAAAAAATAAAAAGCTGATTTATTTTTTAAATTTAATAGCGGATTTTTTCTTACCATTCGTCTTAGTTTGTATTGGCAAAACAATAACAATAATTGCCGTAAACACACACGAGACACAAACTAAATGACGAAAAACACACTTTTTTATAAGGTCTATTTGGCCTCGCGCAAAAGTCTCTCAAATGTAGTTGCACGTATAGTGCCGCCACATGAAATTGAAGATATAGTGCAAGAAACCTATG
Source organism: Pseudoalteromonas sp. S3776 (assembly GCF_005886915.1). Taxonomy (NCBI): domain Bacteria; kingdom Pseudomonadati; phylum Pseudomonadota; class Gammaproteobacteria; order Alteromonadales; family Pseudoalteromonadaceae; genus Pseudoalteromonas; species Pseudoalteromonas sp. S3776. The sequence continues at coordinate 55,325 of NZ_PNCU01000027.1, forward strand.
TGCGAATTTGTCAGATTAAAAACACTGAAAATATAACTTCACCAAAATCTTTTATTTATAAGACGGCGCGAAATTTAGCGCTCGATTACCAAAAGCAAGCCAATATACGCCTAGTCGATGGCATCGACAACATGGAAGCGTTAGAGCAAATCTTAGCGGAACACCAGCAAGACGAAATGTATGAAAAAGCACTAACCGATAGTGAGTTTTCAAATTTTTGTGAAGCCATACGGCTTTTACCCGTGCAGTGCCGTAAAGTGTTTGTATTAAAAAAAGTGTATGGTTATTCGCAGCGAGAGATTGCTGCTCAATTAAACCTTAGTGAAAGTACCGTGGAAAAACATATAGCAACAGGCATGAAACGTTGTACGCAGTTTATGCGTCAATCTACAAATAGTGTTTATGGAAATAAGAGTACTTCTTCGCAGTTAAATGCAGGAGGTAGACATGAGTAATGTTCATCATATAAACGAGCGAAACACGAGCGACGATGCGCGCCTTGATAAGGCAAGCGAGTGGCTAGCTAAACTTGACCGTGGTTTGAATAAGCCCGAGGAGCATGCGCTGCAGCAATGGTTAGCGCAATCTTATAAAAATGTAGAGGTGTTACTAGAAGTAGCACAACTGTGGGACAAAATGGACGACCTCAGTCGTTTGTCAGATCTATTCCCACAAACACCGGTAAAACAAAAGCGACTCCCTGTGTGGTTAGGTGCAACAGCTGCTTCTATTTTATTAGCTGTTGCACTTAGCTTTTTTCAAGAAGCATTTAACTTTTCATTTTTTTACCCAGTAAATCAATCAGCAGTAGTTGCTAAAAAGCTTAATTTTCAAACCGACGTAGGTGAAAGTAAGGACATACTGCTTCCTGATCAAAGTAAAATCACCTTAAACACAAATAGCTTTGTTCAAGTGAGGTATACCCAACACTCTCGCGTAATAAATTTACTGCGTGGCGAAATTCATATAGATGTAGCTCACGATAAAACGCGCCCTTTAAGTGTAATCGCCGGTGATAAAGTTATTCAAGCTGTTGGTACTGCATTTAATGTAGAAGTTGGGAAAAAACAAATAGAGCTCATTGTAACCGACGGCAAAGTACTTGTTGCAGAGCAACGTACTAAGCAGTTACCAAACCTCTCCCAAAGTGGAACCAATAAACAAGGTCACTATTTATCAAATAGCTCAACTTCAGTATCAAAGGGAGAAAAACTTGATTTAAGCTTTAAAGGTAAAATTGCTAAAGCCGCTGTAAAAGTAGACCCAGTAGAGGTAGCTGCAAGTTTATCGTGGCGCAAAGGTAGTTTAATTTTTAGAGGTGAGTCACTAGCTGAAGCTATGGCTGAAATTAGCCGTTATACAGATATAGACTTTGAACTCTCAGAAGATGAGCGCCTAAAAAAAGTGCAAGTGGCGGGCATGTTTAAAACAGGTGACATTAAAGGATTGTTAGAAGTTTTAAATAACAACTTTAATATTGATTATGAAAGAGTTAGCCCCGATAAAATTCGTTTAAAATACGCAGCACCACACGCCTCAATATAGTAAAATACACAATAATAAAAATCAGGACACACAATTATGACATCACCTCTTTCGCCGAGCAGTAATAGCTCGGCGCACACATTGGGCACATGCTCTCTTTTTTACGTAATTTTTATCTCTGCCGTGGCTGCTATTGGTGGCTTTTTATTTGGTTTTGACTCGGGCGTTATTAACGGCACGGTGTCGGCACTCGGTAATGCTTTTAATTCAAGCAGTGTGGCTACAGGCTTTAATGTAGCCTCGGTATTATTAGGGTGCGCCGTGGGGGCACTTGCAGCGGGGCCGCTGGCTGATAAGTTTGGCCGCCGTGCAATTATGATCATCACCGCGATTATTTTTGCTATTAGCGCGTTTGGCTCAGGCATAAGCGAAAGCTCGGCCGAGTTTATTTTTTACCGCTTATTTGGTGGTTTAGGTATTGGTGCTGCATCGGTATTGGCGCCAGCTTATATTGCAGAGGTTGCGCCACCTGCCCTTCGTGGTCGTTTAGCTACACTACAGCAACTCGCTATTGTATTAGGTTTATTTGCTGCGTTTTTAAGTAACTATTTAATTGCTGATGCTGCTGGTAGCGCGCAAAATATTTTAATGCTTGATATAGCCGCTTGGCGCTGGATGTTTTGGGCTGAGCTGGTGCCTGCAATACTGTTTTTAGTGGGTGTGTTGTTTATTCCTGAGTCGCCTCGTTATTTAGTGGCGCAAGGTAAAGTAGCCGATGCAAAAACGGTATTTAGTAAAATTTCGAACGACAACGTTGATGCGCAAATAAGCGATGTTAAAAGCTCTTTACATAGCGATAAAAAGCCGAGTATTCGTGATTTATTTATTGATGGCAGTAAAAAAGTACACCCGATTGTATGGGCAGGTGTTGCGCTGAGTGTGTTTCAGCAATTTGTAGGTATTAACGTGGTATTTTATTACGGCTCTGAGCTTTGGCAAGCCGCTGGGTTTGACGAGTCGCAATCGTTATTTATAAATGTATTAGCAGGTACGACTAATATTGTATCGACCTTTATAGCTATTGCCCTTATTGACAAAATTGGCCGTAAACCACTGCTATTAGTAGGCAGTATTGGTATGTTTATCAGCTTAAGCGCGCTTACTTATATATTTGGCAGCGCAGGTCTTGATGAAGCAGGCAAACTTGCTCTTAGCGATAACATGGGTACGCTTGCGCTTATAATGGCTAACTTATTTGTAGTATTTTTTGGCTTAAGTTGGGGCCCTGTTGTATGGGTGTTATTAGGCGAGATGTTTAATAACCGTATTCGCGGTGCAGCGCTTGCTGTTGCAGCAAGCGCTCAGTGGGTTGCTAACTTTGCCATTACCATGACCTTTCCTATTATGCTGGCTAACATTGGCCTGGCAGGTGCGTACGGCTTTTATGCGTTATCGGCACTTATTAGCATATTTTTTGTGGCTAAATACATTACAGAAACCCGTGGTAAAACACTTGAGTCTATGTAATAGGCCTAATTAAAAGCGGTGATATTAACCGCCAGCTAAAAAGGTATCGGGTGCTAATTACTTTGCACCAAATCAATAAATATCAATGAAATGGAGCAATCAGGCTGAGGTATGTCTGTTGTTTGGAGAATTTAAATGGTTACCGAGTTTACACCAATAGCCGCAGCGATAGGTGGTGCTTTAATAGGAATAGTGTGTGCACTATTACTTATTCTATATGGGAAAATAGCTGGCATATCTGGCCTTGTTAAATCTGTGTTTAACAAACACACGACTGAGTCGCGCTGGAAATTATATTTTATTGTAGGGCTATTATTGGCCGGTATTGCGGTGCGAATATTTGCGCCGTCTTTATTAGAAGGTGAGCTGAGCTTATCTCCTGTGCTTATTGTTGTAGCTGGGCTACTTGTTGGTATGGGTACCTCGCTCGCCAATGGCTGTACAAGCGGCCATGGCGTATGTGGTATGTCGCGTTTTTCTACCCGCTCGTGGGTTTCAACATGTATATTTATGGCCGTGGCTATAATTACAGCAAACTTGGTGGGGTAAAAATGACTGCATTAATTCATGTTGTTTTAGGGTTTATGTTTGGTTTAGGGCTCATTATTAGTGGTATGACCAACCCCGACAAAGTACTTAATTTTTTAAATTTTCAAAATCAATGGGATGGCAGTTTAATTATTGTGATGGCTGTTGCTATGGGAATAATGATGCTTGCGTGGTTTTGGGTAGCTAAAAAAGATAAACCACTACTTGGTGAAGCTTTTACATTAAGTGACGTTAAAAACGTTAGTCCTCGGCTAATAACTGGCTCTGTTTTGTTTGGCTTGGGCTGGGGATTAAGCGGAATATGCCCAGGTCCGGGCTTAGTACAACTTACCTCACTAAAAATGGAGTATTGGTTATTCTTTGCAGCCGTACTGAGCGGTATGTGGATAGCTAAAAAAGTATAAACTTAACTATTACTGCTTATCAAAACTGGCAGCTATAAGCTGCCAATTTTAACTACTGTAATAACCTCTCTACTCGTTTGAGTATTGACTGCCCATTTTGGGGCATAACATGCTGCTTACACCATAAAGTTTACAACTAAGTGAACAAATAATCTGTTGCGCCGTATAAACAGCTTAACGTTACTCATAATAAGCCATATCCATGAAACAGCTCTCATCACTTTTTGTATTTAATGCGTTATTTTTAACGGCAAATGCGAATGCCAGTTTAAATTGGTATGTAGTAAACGACTCCGTAATGGGCGGTGTATCTAATAGCCAAGTGAGCCAAACTGCTACAAGTTTAATATTTAAAGGGAATGTATCGCTTGAAAACAACGGCGGTTTCGCATCAATACGTACCGAACTTGACACCCAAGGTCAAAATGCTAGCGCTATAGCGCTGCGGGTTAAAGGGGATGGCAAAACCTATCAGCTAAGACTTAGAACATCCGACTACCTTGATGGGCCAGCCTATATGCACTCATTTAACACAACTAAAAACGAATGGATGGATATTCACTTTACTCAACGTGATTTTACGTTAACTTTTCGTGGCCGCGTGCTTGAACAACAACCAACTATTAATTTTAATGACATTAAACAACTAGGCTTTTTAATTGCAGGTAAACAAGAGGGTGAATTCAAACTTGAGGTAAGCAAAATCGAGTTTAAAAGCTAACTTATAAGCCCTAAGTTGTTAAATTCTATAGCTATCGCCACGCCTTTTAATTTCACTAATAACCAGCTCAATCATTTGCTGCTTTATGGCCGCTTGCTCTGATTTTAATTCCACGAGTTGTAGTTCAAGCCTATCTATTTGATCTTGCTGTTGTGTATTTTTATATTTTTTTGCACCTAGGTGATCAGCATCTAAAGCTGAATTTGCATCACTTTTATTTAGCTCATAGGCGCTACTATTTACTGATAAACTTCGCTGAACTGGGCTTTGCTTAAGTTTATTAATTTGCTCTTGTAATGCAACAATTTGACCTGTGAAATGTTTATATACTTTTTCTAAGCTTTTATACTGGTTGCCAAACGTTGCGTTATCTTCGCTGTATTTTTGTGCTTTAGTATCTAAAAACTTTGATAACACATAGTTTGGTTCTTCCTCACTCTCTTGCTCGGTAAGTTGTTTATCTGGCTGCTTTAGAGGCTGAGAGTTATTACTAAGTACTTTATAGGAAATGGGAGACGGTGAAATATTCATTACTTTATCCCTAAAATAGTGTGTCACTATTATAGGTATCGACCTATTAATAAAATCCTTGAGTAAATTTTATTGTTAGCCAATAGCAAAAAGCCCCACTTTATTAAAGTGAGGCTTTAGTAGTTTATTACTAAAAACTTACGATTCTATTGCTAATAATTCTACTTCAAAAATAAGCAGTGATGCAGGGGGTATGCTCCCTACTCGCTTTTCACCGTAGGCGAGTTGATGCGGTACATAAAATATGTATTTATCACCTGGGCTCATAAGTTGTAAGCCTTCGGTCCAGCCTTTAATAACTTGATTTAAACCAAAGCTTATTGGCGTTTTACGCTCTACTGAGCTGTCAAATACGGTGCCATCTATTAACGTGCCATGGTAATGCACGTTTACTTTACTAGTAGGGTTAGGTGTATTTTCGCTTTCACCTTTGTGCAGCACTTTGTACTGTAGGCTTGAAGCGGTTTCTATTACGCCCTCTACTTTTGCGTTAGCGACAAGGTAGTCGGCTTCAATTTGCGCGTTAATGCCAGCTTGTTGCTTTGCTTTTTTACTATTTTGAAAAATTAAAAAACAAAATATAGCGATGATCACCGCTAAAATTATATTGATCATTTAGTGTTTGTCCTCATCTTCATCGGCTTCTTTATCTTCTTCGCTATCGCCATTAACTATGTCGGCTATGTCTTTTAAGCGTGCCAAAGCAATACCGTTGACAGAATCCTCTGGGTATTGCCCTTCAATAATATCGCCTGCATCAATATCCATTAATAAGTTAAGTGCTTGGTCTACCGTTTCTACTGCGTAAATATTAAATTTACCACGCTCAACCGCTTCAAGTATTTCATCATCAAGTACTAAGTTAACTTGGTTTGATTTAGGAATAATAACGCCTTGCTCGCCTGTTAAGCCGCGCATTTTACACAGCTTAAAAAAGCCTTCTATTTTTTCGTTTACACCACCAATGGCTTGCACATCACCGTGTTGGTTAATAGAGCCTGTAAGGGCTATAGACTGGCTAATTGGTAAACTGGTAATAGCCGAAATAAGCGCACATAACTCAGCAAGTGAGGCGCTATCGCCATCTATATAACCGTAGCTTTGCTCTATAGCTATGTTAGCACTTAGCGTTAAGCTAAAGTGCTGGGCGTATTTGTTACCTAAATAACCGGTAAGTAGCATTACACCTTTTGAGTGAATTGCTTTACCTAGCTCGGCTTCGCGTTCTACATCTATTACACCATCGGCGCCAGCGTATACGGTAGCGGTAATACGTGCGGGTGTACCAAACGACGTATCGCCAATGTGCAGCACTGTTAAGCCGTTAACTTTACCAATGGCTTGGCCTTGTGTGGCAATAAGCGTGTGGCCTTCTTTTATATCGCTTAGCATGTTTTCGCTTATTTGGCCGGTGCGGTACTGCTTACCTTCAATGGCTTCATCAATATGATGCGCATCAATTAGTATTTGCTTATCTTGCTTGGCGTAAAAGCTGGCCTCAGCTACCAATTCAAGTACATCGGCAAAACGCGCCGATAATTTATTATGGTGCTCTGCTTGGCGGTAGCTAAATTTAAGTAACCGCACCATGGCGGCCTCTGTGGTTGTGCACTTTAACGTTTGCTGACAGTACTCACTCACTTTAGTAATAAATTGGTACTGAAGTTTATCGCTACTAGGTAAATAGTAATCAAAGTCGGCAAGTACTCTAAAAAGCTCTGCAAATTCTTCATCGTACTCACCTATGGTGTAATACAAATCTCGCGAGCCTAATAAAATAATTTTTACATCAAGCGGAATTAATTGCGGGCGCAGTGTAAAACTGCTGCCAACTGAGCTGTCTTGGTACGGTAAATCGTTTTTAATTTGGTGCGTTTTAAGCGACAGCTTTAAACCATCCCACACTTGCGGGTTAGCCATTACTTTTTCGGCATCCATAATTAAATAACCGCCATTTGCACGGTGCAATGCACCTGGCTGTATAGAGCGATAACTTGTTATAAGCGAGCCTTGCGATGTTGAATACTCAATTTTGCCAAATATATTGCCAAAGGTTGGGTTTGGCTCATACACCACAGGTGCGGCATCGTCTTCTTTAAATTCAACTAAAATGTTAGGCGCAAAAAAGTCGGTAAGCATGCCTTTACGATCAAAGTCTTCTTTGCTTTCTTCGCTTTCATCTTCGTCGTCTAGCCATTCAAGTACTGCGTCAATTATTTCTACGCGAATGTCTTTTAAGTAGCGCAGAACACCAATATGTGCAGCGTATTTATGCTCTAAATCTTTTAATAGCGGCTTAGTTGCTTGCTCGGCTGTGGCTTTTTTAAGGTTACGCTGTTTTTCTTTTGATTCGCGTTTCCAGCGTGGCAGCTCAATTAGCGCTTCAATTAAGGCATCTTCTAGTTTTTCTATTTTTTCAAAAAACTCATCGCGAAGCTCTTCATCTAGGGCGGCAAATTCGTTATCGCTTAACTGTCTGCCTTCAACTAAAGGCGCAAAACCCACGGCGTTTTTCTCTTCTATTAGCGCTACGCTTTGCTCAAGCGCCATTTCTTCTACTGCGGTAATAGCGCTGTCGTAAGCGTCGTTAAATTCGCTCTCGATTGACTTTTTTTTGCGTTGGTAAGCTGGGTTATCAAAAGCTGCCGGAAAGGTGTCGAGTACTTCATCTAAAAATGAGTCGATATCGTCACTTAATTGCTTGCTTTGCCCTGCTTGCATAAATAGCGCAATTGGCTCGCGGTGGTCGTCGTAATTATTAACATACAACCACTCGTTAGGTGTGGGGCGATCTTTTGCGTGTTGTTTAAGCTTGTCTTTTACGAGTGTAAATCGGCCATGGGCGGCCTCACCCATTACATACACATTGTAACCTGGTAAATCCATTCCTAATGAAAAGTCGAGGGCACTTTGGGCACGTTGTTGCCCTATAAAGGTAAGTTGCTCTGGGTATGGATTGCTCATACACGTGCTAACGTGATTAGTAGAAATGCTCGGAGCGAGCTGTGAAACAGATAATGGCAGCAGTTTTTTCGTCATTCTAACTTCTTTTTGTACCAACATACTCGCTGGCTTTGGGCGTATTAAGTGGCCTACAAGCCACTTAATACATATATTTAGGGTTGTAATGCCTTACGGCTAAAATAAATACCATCACATTCAATGCACGGTGTAATTTGTGTAGCGTGATAAATATCAAAACTATGGGTGCAATTCTTACATACTAATGTGCCCATGGCTATCCATTCGCCAACGTGGTACACCCCATTGTGCTTAAAATCTTGACTAAGAGACTGCCATTCAAGCTGGGTTTTGTCTTCTATGTGCGAGAGTTCATACCATAACGATTCTTTAAGCTCTTGCCATGCAAGCGAATTATAGTGCGATTCGTTTTCTTGAACGTGTTCTATGTCACGCTGCAAATAACTTTTATAGAGTCCGTATTTTTCTTTGCCTAGGTTTTTAAGTGCTTGCTCAGATTCAACAAATCGGGTCATTGCATCTTTTACTTCGTGATCTTTTACATCTTTTAACCACGTGGTGAGCTCGTTAAGCCATGTTTTATAATCTGCCATTTTATACTCCATCAAAATCAAGGGCGTGTTGGCCTTTAACATAGATAAATATAGGTTAACCTGCACTGAAAGTGAGATTTTAACAAAACCGTGCTTATACGCTGTGATTAGGCTTTTATTTGGGGTATCCTATCGGCAATTTTTTATTAGTTTGCAAGAAGTCTGGAATCATAGATGCAAGAGCAATATAACCCGCAAGACATAGAGTCAAAAGTCCAAAGTTACTGGGAAGAAAACCAGGTATTTAAAGTCACCGAAGATGAGAGCAAAGAAAAGTATTACTGTCTTTCTATGTTCCCATACCCAAGTGGCCGACTGCATATGGGTCATGTGCGTAATTACACCATTGGTGATGTTGTTTCTCGTTTCCAGCGCCTGCAAGGCAAAAACGTAATGCAACCAATGGGTTGGGATGCGTTTGGTTTACCTGCAGAAAACGCCGCTATCAAAAACAAAACAGCGCCAGCTAAGTGGACATACGAAAACATTGATTACATGCGTAACCAACTTAAGCAATTAGGCTTTGGTTACGACTGGGATCGTGAAATTGCAACCTGTCACCCAGAGTATTACAAGTGGGAACAATGGTTTTTCACTAAGCTGTACGAAAAAGGCCTAGTGTATAAAAAAATGTCGACGGTTAACTGGGATCCGGTTGATCAAACTGTACTTGCAAACGAGCAAGTAATAGATGGCCGCGGATGGCGCTCTGGTGCAGTGGTTGAGCAAAAAGAAATTCCACAGTGGTTTATTAAAATTACCGACTACGCACAAGAGCTTTTAGACGATTTAGACAAGCTAGAAGACTGGCCTGAGCAAGTTAAAACCATGCAGCGCAACTGGATTGGTCGCTCTGAAGGGTTAGACATTGAGTTTACACGCACCGACAACAACGAAAAATTTAGCGTATACACTACCCGCCCAGATACCTTTATGGGTGTAACTTACCTAGCCGTTGCCGGTGGCCACCCTATTGCACAAGAAGCCGCTAAAAACAGCGATGCAATTGCAATGTTTGTTGAAGAATGCAAAAACACCAAAGTTGCCGAAGCAGACATGGCCACAATGGAGAAAAAAGGCATTGCAACCGGCTTTTACGCGACTCACCCATTAACGGGCGAGCAAGTACCAATTTGGGTTGCTAACTTTGTATTAATGCATTACGGCTCAGGCGCGGTTATGGCAGTACCTGCACACGACCAACGCGACTATGAATTTGCCACAGCATACGGCCTAGATATAAAACAAGTAATTGCACCGGTTGAAGGCTCTGAGCTTGAAGTAAATCTAAAAGAAGAAGCATTCACTGAAAAAGGCGTGTTAGTTAATTCTGGCGAATTTGATGGCCTTGATTTTGAAGGCGCATTTAACGCTATTGCCGACAAACTAGAAGCACTGGGTGTAGGTAAGCGTAAAGTTAACTTCCGCTTACGCGACTGGGGTGTTAGCCGCCAGCGTTACTGGGGCTCACCAATCCCAATGCTGAGCGACGAAAACGGTAACGAATTAGCCGCCACCGAAGAAATGCTGCCAGTACGTTTACCAGAAGATGTAGTTATGAATGGCGTTACTTCGCCAATCAAAGCAGACCCAGAATGGGCAAAAGCAACGGTAAATGGCGTACCAGCAACACATGAAACAGATACCTTTGACACCTTTATGGAGTCGTCTTGGTACTACGCACGTTACTGTAGCCCACGTCATGACGAAGGCATGCTAGACCCAGCAGCAGCTAACTACTGGCTACCAGTAAACCAATACATAGGTGGTATTGAGCACGCTATTTTACATTTATTGTACTCGCGTTTTTTCCATAAGTTATTACGTGACTTTGGTTTAGTAAATTCAGACGAGCCATTCGATCGTTTACTTTGTCAGGGCATGGTACTTGCCGAAACGTTCTACCGTAAAGATGACAAAGGCGGTGACGTATGGATTTCGCCAAGCGATGTAAATACCGAAACTGACGAAAAAGGCCGCGTAACGAAAGCATGGCATAAAGAAGATGGTGAACCTGTGTTCTCATCGGGCATGAGCAAAATGTCTAAGTCTAAAAACAACGGTATAGACCCACAAGAAGTAATTGCCCAATACGGTGCAGATACTGTGCGTTTATTTATGATGTTTACCGCACCACCAGAGCAAACGCTTGAATGGTCAGACTCAGGCGTAGAAGGAGCGCACCGCTTCTTAAAACGTATTTGGAAATACGCAGTAGATGTGAAAACAGTTGGCTACCAAGCTCTTGATAAATCAGCGCTTAGTAACCCACAAAAAGTACTGCGTCGTGAGCTACACAAAGCCATTGCAAAAGTGAGCGATGATATTGAGCGCCGTCAAACGTTTAACACCGCAATTGCTGCCATTATGGAGCTCTCTAATAAGTTATTAAAAGCGCCATTAAACGATACGCAAGATGTTGCTATTGCTAACGAAGCATTAGAAGCCCTACTTATTATGCTTGCACCAATTACGCCGCATTTATCGCACCAGTTATGGCAAGAGCTTGGTAAAAAGGGCGACATTTTAGATGCAGCATGGCCTAAAGTTGATGAGTCTGCCCTTGTTGAAGATGAAAAATTAATCATCGTACAAGTAAACGGCAAACTACGCGCTAAGCTAACCGTAGCCGCCGATGCAACACAAGAGCAGGTAGAAGCACTTGCGTTTGCTGAGTCTAACGTAACTAAATTTACTGATGGCGCAACCATTCGTAAAATTATTTACGTACCGGGTAAACTACTTAACGTGGTAGCTAACTAAATGGTTAGCTTTAACACCCTTAAAAACACATTAGCCTTAGTGCTAATGTGTTTTGTGTTATCTAGCTGTGGCTTTCATTTAAAGAAAGCCTCTAGCCTGCCTGATAACCTTAAAACGCTTACACTTAAAGGTGATGATGAAAAATCATCGTTATTTTTAAACCTTAAAAAAGAGCTTAAAGCCAGTAACGTAGAACTAACGCCTTCGGCTAAAAATGTTGCTCAGCTGTACTTACGCAAAGAAAGCATTGAGCGCCAAACCTTGTCGTTGTTTCAAAATGGTCAGGTGGCTGAATACGAGCTTGCCTACGGGGTTAGCTACGTTGTTAAACGCCCGGGCGAGAAAGCCATTGAAAAACGCTTTGAGCTTTATCGTAACTACCAAGACGACCCCGATCATGCACTTGCAAAAGCAAAAGAGCTTGAGCTGCTTATTAGCGAAATTCGTCAGCAAGCTAGTCGTCGTATTGTTAGAGAGCTGTCGCAACTATAATGCGCTGTTATGCTAATCAGTTACCGAGTGAATTAAATAAAGGTTTAAAACCTTTTTATTTAGTGTTTGGTGAAGAACCGTTTCAAGAAGCGCAATGTGTGCAGCAAATACGCGACACGGCAAAAGCCCAAGGCTTTGATGAGGTAATAAAATTTACCCTAATGCAAGGGTTTGATTGGCAAGAAATTATAGCTCAATATCAAAGCATGTCTTTGTTTAGCGCGCGCACTATTATTGAGCTTGATTTAAACCAACAAAAACCTGGCCCCCCAGGTAGTAATACCTTTAAAAAAATAGTCGAGTTAATTAACCCCGACACCATTTTAATTGTAAAAGGGGCTAAAGCCAGCCAAGACGTACAACGTGGCGCCTGGTTTAAAGCGCTCGATAAACACGGTGTATTTGTACCGTGCTACCCGCTTGCAGGAAACCATTTAAAACGCTGGTTAGATGACCAAGTAACGCGCCTTTCTCTGAATATGCAAAACGAAGCAAAACTGAGCTTAATTAACGCCACCGAAGGCAATTTGTTAGCGTGCTTTCAGGAGCTCGAAAAGCTCTCGCTACTGCATGGTAATGCCTTAATAACTCAGCAACTTGTGATGCAAGGGCTATTAAATCAAGCCAAGTTTGATATTTTTGACTTAAGCGATGCCCTATTAAATGGTCACGCCAAGCAAGCAATTAAAGTACTTAATAAACTGGCCAGCGATAACACCGAAGTGGTGAGTATTTTATGGGCTATAAATAAAGAGCTCACCAATTTGCTCACTATTCAGCAAGGGCTTTTAAATGGCGAGCCTATCGCACAGTTATTTAAAAAAAATGGTATTTGGAAAAACCAGCAAGGCCCAGTGCAAAATGCGATTAACCGCTTAAATATTAATACCCTTGAGCAAATAAGCAGTGAGCTTGCACTGTTTGATTCAAGCTACAAACAAGGCAACTTAATTGCGCCTTACCAAGCGCTTGCGCATATTTGTATTAAGTTTTGCCAGCCGCTTGATATTCCAATGCCTTGCCACGCACTTAACTAAAGATATTTAACATGATTGCAATTTTTGGCGGCACCTTCAACCCTGTGCATTTAGGCCACCTCAATATGGCCTCGCAGTGTGTAAATACATTTAACTTATCTACGTTATATTTTATGCCCTGTGCCCTACCCGCGCACAAAGCTGCGCCGGGAGTAAGTACAGCGCACCGTATTAACATGCTCAATGCCGCTATAGCCCCTTACCCTCATTTTGCACTTGATTTAAGAGAGCTTAATCGCACCGGCCCGTCGTATTCATTGTTGAGTTTACAAGAACTAAGAGCAAAGCACCCAGATACGCCCATTCTTTTTTTAATGGGCATGGACTCGTTTAATAACCTCGACAAATGGTACGAATGGCAGACCATTACACAGCTTTGCCATATTGTTGTATACCAACGCCCGGGGCAAACGTGTAACCCAAATAAAGCGCTTAAAAGCTATATCAGCAACGCCCACACTGAAGCGCCACACCAACTTGACACACACAACTTTGGTAAGCTTTATTTTTTACCGGGTGAACCCCTTGATGCCGCCTCAAGTACTATTCGAGAGCAATTAAAAAAAACCAATAAAAATAATGAACTATTACCCGAACCTGTCAGTCACTACATTAAGCAACACCAGCTTTATCAAAGTGATGATTAAAACCCCCTAGCATGTTAAAATGCACGCTATTAAATTTAAAATTGAGACAATACCTTGGATTCGAAACAACTACTTGCCTTTGCACTAGACAAAATTGACGATATGAAAGCACGCGACGTGGTACAACTTGACGTACGTGACAGCTCAGACATTACCGATTACATGGTTGTGTGTTCGGGTACTTCTAAGCGTCATGTGCAATCAATTGCTGATAACGTAGCAAAAGAAGCTCGCCACGCTGGCGAAGAACCTTTAGGTTACGAAGGTCAAGACGAAGGCGAATGGGTACTGGTAGATTTAGGTGATGTAGTTGTACACGTGATGCAAGATCACGCACGTAGCTATTACGATCTAGAAAAACTGTGGGGCTAAGCGCCACTCTTTTTTAATTGAGCTTGGAAGTATTACGTGAAAATACAAATGATTGCCGTTGGCACAAAAATGCCAGCGTGGGTGGAAACCGGATTTGCAGAGTACCAACGCCGTTTTCCTAAAGATATGGCGCTTGAGTTAATAGAAATTCCGGCCGGTAAACGCGGTAAAAATGCCGATATTAAACGCATTTTACATACCGAAGGTGAAAAAACCTTAGCCGCTATTCCAAAAGGTAATCGTATTGTTACTCTAGAAGTAACAGGTAAACCACTTGATACTCACCAGCTTGCTAAAAATATGGAAAAATGGCAGCTCGATGGCCGCGACGTTAGTTTGCTTATTGGTGGTCCTGAAGGGTTAGCCCCTGAGTGCATTGCCGCCTCTGAGCAAAAATGGTCGTTATCTAACCTAACGTTGCCGCACCCTTTAGTGCGTATTATCGTTGCCGAAAGCCTATACCGAGGCTGGAGCTTAAATAACAACCATCCTTATCATCGCGAGTAACGCCTTGTTATGATTAAGCAAAGACCCACAATACGCGACCATTCCGCTGAGGCAAACCTATTTGCACGGCGCGCATTTGTGGGTTTTATTTTTGTTTTAGGCTTAGTGGCAATTTTGCTCTCTAACCTCTATACCATTCAGGTAAAAGAACACACCGACTATCAAACCCGCTCTAACGATAACCGTATTAAAGTCATTCCTATTGCGCCGAACCGTGGCCTTATATACGACCGCAACGGTGTACTGCTTGCTGAAAACAAACCCGTTTATAACCTCGAGGTTATTCCTGAAGAGGTCGACGATTTAGCTGAGTCACTCGAGCAAGTTAGCAAAATAATTACGATTACCGAGCAGCAAAAAAAAGACTTTATCGATGATATAAAGCATACACGCCGCTTTAAGTCGCAAGTACTAAAAGCCCGCTTAGATGAAACTGAAGTGGCCAAATTTGCGGTTAACCAACATAAATTTCCTGGTTTTAGTATCGAAGCCCGCCTTGCTCGCTTTTACCCGTATGGCGATACACTCACCCATGCTCTAGGCTACGTGGCAAAATTAAACCGCAAAGAGCTCAATAAGTTAGAACAAGAAGACCAAGCCACTAATTACCGTGCTACACATGATATTGGAAAGCTTGGTATAGAAAAATATTATGAGCAGCTTTTGCATGGCCAAGTAGGCTCTCAACGCGTTGAAGTAAATAATCGCGGTCGGGTTATTCGTACATTAAGTATGACCCCCCCGCAGCCTGGCAGCGATTTAGTACTTACCTTAGATATCGGTTTACAACAAATAGCTCAACATGCGCTTAAAGATATGCGCGGCGCGGTTGTAGTAATGGATGCTAAAGACGGTGGCGTATTAGCACTTTATTCAAACCCAAGTTACGACCCTAATTTATTTGTGCACGGTATTAGCAGTAAAGATTATAAAGCACTGCTAAACCCCGACCGCCCCCTTATTAACCGTGCCACTCAAGGACGCTATGCACCGGCTTCCACAGTAAAACCCCATATGGCCATACTGGCACTTGAAGAGAACATTGTCAGTGAAAGTACTTCAGTGTGGGACCCTGGTTTTTTTCAAATACCCAATGTTGAACATAAATGGCGCGATTGGAAACGCTGGGGCCATGGCCACGTAGATGTTTACAAAGCGATTGAAGAGTCGTGCGACACTTACTTTTACGATGCAGCATACCGCTTAGGCATTACAAAAATTAGTAATTTTATGGCCCGCTTTGGCTTTGGTGACTTATCGGGGATAGACATACACGAAGAAACCACCGCCATATTGCCCTCAAAAGAATGGAAAGAAGGCCGCTTTAAAGAGTCGTGGTGGCGTGGCGACACGATTTCCGTAGGCATTGGGCAAGGCTATTGGACAGCTACCCCTATTCAAATAGCTAATGCGACTAATATATTGGTTAATAAAGGCATAAACCATCCGCCACATTTAGCACAAGTGGCTAAAAAAGAAGACCAAGTGACGCAAATTAACAACGAAGAAAAACCGCCGGTAGTACTTAACAACCCAGATAACTGGCGTATTGCGCTCGATGCGATGCACAATACCGTGAAAAAAGTAACAGGTACTGCGCACCGTGCATTTAAAGGCGCTAATTATGATCCGGCGGGTAAAACAGGTACCGCGCAAGTAGTGAGTATTGCCCAAGGTGAGCGTTACGATGCCAAGTCATTAAAAGAACGCCAACGCGATAACGCGATTTATATTGGTTTTGCTCCGTATGACGACCCTAAAATTGTGGTTTCGATTGTAGTTGAAAACACCGGTGGCGGCAGCTCTGTGGGTGCGCCAATTGCACGTGAGCTAATGGATTATTATTTTGCAGCTAACCCAATAGAACTTGCTAGGAATTCCGCGCAATGACCGTACTTCATAACAAGCGCTCTATATGGATGCGCATGCATCTAGACTTACCGTTACTAATTGCTTTATTACTCATGATGGCTGGCAGTATTACTATCGTATATAGCGCAAGCGGCCAAGATTCAGCCATGATGATCCGCCATATTACCCGTATGGGTAGCGCTATTATAGGCATGATAGTGCTTGCTCAGTTCTCTCCCGCGACACTTAAACGCTTAGTGATCCCCCTTTATTGTGTTGGGTTACTCATGTTGGTCGGCGTATTGCTATTTGGCGTGAGCTCAAAAGGTGCTCAGCGTTGGTTAAATTTAGGCATTACTCGTTTTCAGCCCTCAGAGCTCATGAAACTGGCTGTCCCTATGATGGTGGCTTGGTATATTGGCCGAAATCAACTACCCCCTCGCCCGTTACACCTAATTATTGGCTTTGTCATAGTGATGCTGCCTACCTTATTAATCAAAGAACAGCCCGACTTAGGCACCTCAATTTTAATTGCCAGCTCAGGAATATTTGTGTTGTTTTTATCCGGTTTAAGCTGGCGTTTAATTGGCTTTTTAAGCTCTGTTGTCGCACTGGCTGCATGGCCATTTTGGCACTACGGTATGCACGACTACCAAAAGCAGCGGGTATTAACGTTTTTAGATCCAGAGAGCGATCCGCTGGGCTCGGGGTATCATATTATTCAATCTAAAATAGCTATCGGCTCTGGCGGTATAGAAGGCAAAGGTTGGCTTCAAGGCACGCAATCACAACTCGAATTTTTACCAGAGCGCCATACAGACTTTATTTTTTCGGTATTAAGTGAAGAGTTTGGCTTATTTGGTGTGTGTATTTTATTGAGCCTGTACTTATTTATTATTGGTCGAGGTTTATACATTGCGGTAAACGCGCAAGATGCGTTTGGCAAATTATTGGCCGGCGCCCTAACCCTCACCTTTTTTGTATATATTTTTGTAAATATAGGCATGGTATCGGGGTTGTTGCCTGTTGTAGGTGTACCTTTACCCCTTATTAGTTATGGCGGCACCTCTATGGTGACGTTAATGGCCGGATTTGGCATTATTATGTCAATTGCGACAGATAAAAGGATGCTTTTAAAATAATGAATAAGCCTACCCAGCTGTTATTTATTTCAGCCTTAATATTTATGTTAAGCGCATGTAGTAGCGGCTCTAATAGTCGTTATCATATGAAGCACGATGCCGCACCACTTCGCGCGCCAACCGCACTTGAAATGCAAGATGCCGTTGTGGTGGATGTTAAAAAAAGTGCCAGTGCAAGTCGCCCGTACGAGGTATTAGGCAAGCGTTATACGCCAATGCTTGATGAAAAAGGGTATACAGAGGAAGGGATCGCTTCGTGGTATGGCCGTAAGTTTCATGGTTACCATACCTCAAACGGTGAAATTTACGATATGTTTGCCATGAGCGCAGCGCATAAAACCTTACCTCTGCCAAGCTTTGTACGCGTTACTAATATTGCCAACAATAAATCGGTGATTGTACGTGTAAACGACCGTGGCCCGTTTCATGATGACAGAATAATAGATCTTTCGTATGCTGCAGCTTATAAATTAGGCTATTACACTCACGGTACAGCCAAGGTTAAGCTAGAGGCGATTACGCTCGACAGCATTCCTGCACGTAAAACATATATACAGGTAGCTGCGGGTAGT
Source organism: Pseudoalteromonas sp. S3776 (assembly GCF_005886915.1). Taxonomy (NCBI): domain Bacteria; kingdom Pseudomonadati; phylum Pseudomonadota; class Gammaproteobacteria; order Alteromonadales; family Pseudoalteromonadaceae; genus Pseudoalteromonas; species Pseudoalteromonas sp. S3776. The sequence goes on from NZ_PNCU01000027.1 coordinate 73,500, forward strand.
ACGCTTAGCAATATAGAAGCGTTAGCTTCTACATTACGCCTGCAATATCAAGTGCCTACTAATATAGTAAAAGCAGACAACATATATCGTTTGCATTTGGGCCCGATTAAAGATGCCCAACATGCACAAGACGTATTAAAAAAATTAAAACAAAACCAATTTCAAAACGCGTTCTTGCTTTACACTCAGTAAGACTAATAACTAAACCATCCCAAGGTGCAAATTAAGCGTTGCGCAGGGGCTTAAATCTAGGTGTTACTTTTTAAATGGTTGGCCCTTTTAAAAAAACATTACAGAGAGTAGGTACTAGTAAAACGTGCTTAGTGTTGGTTTAAAAACGTTTAAGACTAGGTTATTGATTTAAACAATGGAGTGACTATTATTGACAATCAATACCTTGCCTAAGTAGTTTTTAATACCAACGATGCTCGCATCTTGGGTTAGTTTGGGTATAAGATGGACATAACGCGAATTTTTAACTTTAACCATTAATGAGTATGATGAAATCAATTAAACATAAAATCCTCAAAGGTGTATGCGGCTTAGTTTGCACAGCCGCCGTATTTTCAGCCAGCGCCCAAATTATTCCGGCACCACCTCAAATTAATGCAAAAGGTTATTTTTTAGTAGACTTTACAACCGGTAAGGTTATTGCTGAAGGCGAATCTGATACAAAGCTAGCCCCAGCGAGCTTAACTAAAATGATGACCAGTTATGTAATTGGTACTGAAATTAACGCCGGTAACATTGCGCCAACCGATATGGTTACAGTGAGCGAAAAAGCCTGGGCTAAAAACTTTCCTGAATCGTCAAAAATGTTTATTGAAGTAGGCAAGCAAATAAGTGTTGATGAGCTTAACCACGGTATTATTATTCAATCAGGTAATGATGCGTGTGTAGCCATGGCCGAGCACATTGCAGGAAGCGAAAGCGCATTTGCTGATTTAATGAATGCCCATGCTGCTAAATTAGGCATGAGCAACAGCCACTTTATTAATAGCCACGGCCTAGATACAGATGAGCATTACACTACCCCACGTGATATGGCAACGCTCGGCGCTGCACTTATACGTGATGTCCCTGATGAATACGCACTTTATAAGCAAAAATCGTTTACGTATAACGGCATTAAGCAATATAACCGCAACTCGTTGTTATGGGATGAAAGCCTAGATGTTGATGGCATTAAAACGGGTCATACATCCGAAGCTGGATACAGCTTAGTAACGTCTGCGACTAAAAACGACATGCGTTTAATAGCGGTAGTTATGGGCACATCAAGCGAGCGCGCACGTAAAGTAGAAAGCAAAAAGTTACTTAACTACGGATTTCGCTTTTTTGAAACAATTACACCTTACAAAGCCGGCGACAGCTTTGCAGAACAACGTATTTGGATGGGTAATAAAGAAAATGTATCGTTAGGTATTTTAGAAGATACGCCAATTACTATTCCACGTGGTCAACATAAAAACCTTAAAGCTAACTTTGAGCTAGATAATACGCTTGAAGCACCTTTAGCGAAAGGCACTAAAGTAGGTACCTTATTCTTACAACTAGAGGGCGAAGACATTGCACAATACCCACTGGTTACACTTGAAGAAGTGGAAGAAGGCAGCTTCTTTAGCAAAATTTACGACTACTTACGCTTACAAATTATGTAAACGTAAAAATAAACCCACAGTTGTTGGGTTGTTAAACAAAGCGCCTCTGTTATGAGGCGTTTTTTTTTGCTTGAAAAATGCTAGAATGCGCCCCATATATGCAACACTGCTAATTGCCTATCTGTATTAAGCTTCGAGCTTTGCATAGAGTCCACACTTTTGTATGAGGAGTCACCGTCGTGGTTCAACCTGTTAAAGATACTAAATTTGATGAGTACCTAGAGTACCCTTGCCCATTCACATTCAAAATTATGGGTTTAGCGAACGTTAATCTAACAGATCAAATTCTAACTAAATTACAACCTATTGCCCCTGGTGACTACGCACCAAAAGTAAAGCCAAGCAGTAAGGGCAATTATGAATCTGTTACCTTAGTGGCTACGGTTACCAGCGGTAAGCATATAGAAGAAATTTACAACGTGATCAGCAGCATTGATGACGTACGCCACATGCTTTAAGCCATAGTTGAGACTTATTGTGAACGAAAATACGTTAATCGTACGCCAACTCGGCCGCCAGCGTTACATGCCAATTTGGCAAAAAATGCAAGCCTATACCGACACCCGTGATGACAGCTCGCCAGATGAAATTTGGCTTGTAGAGCACGAGAGTGTATTTACACAAGGCCAAGCAGGTAAAGATGAGCATTTACTTGCCCCCGGTGATATAGAAGTCATTAAGGTAGACCGTGGCGGGCAAGTTACTTACCACGGCCCTGGCCAACAAATGATGTACGTATTATTTAATTTGCGCCGCTTAAAAATTGGCGTGCGTGAGCTTGTTACGTGGCTTGAAGAGTGCATTATTGATACCCTTAGCGAGTATAATATTAAAGCCTATGCAAAAGCCGATGCACCCGGTGTGTACGTAAACGACAGTAAAATTGCATCGTTAGGATTACGTGTTCGTCGTGGTTGCTCGTTTCATGGATTAGCATTAAATGTTAACATGGACTTAAGCCCGTTTTTACGCATCAACCCATGCGGTTATGCCGGCATGAACATGGTGCAAACGAAAGAATTAAACGGTCCTCAAAACTTAGCACAAGCAGGTGAAGGACTGGTAAAACACATGATAAAGAAGCTTAATGCAACACAGGTTAAGCATACTGAAGGGTTTGAAAACGAATGAATAAACCAGTCAAAATGGAACCAGGTGTAAAACTACGCGACGCAGAAAAAATGGCGTTGATCCCCGTTAAAGTTTTACCAACAGAAAAAACTGAAATGTTGCGCAAGCCAGAGTGGCTTAAAATCCGCTTACCAAAATCAACAGAGCGTATTGACGGTATTAAACAAGCAATGCGTAAACACGGCTTGCACTCTGTATGTGAAGAGGCCTCGTGCCCTAACCTTTCTGAGTGTTTTAACCACGGTACTGCTACCTTTATGATTTTAGGGGCTATTTGTACTCGTCGTTGCCCATTTTGTGATGTTGCCCATGGTCGTCCATTAAAACCTGATGCAGCAGAGCCTGAAAAGCTTGCACTAACAATTAAAGACATGAAGCTTAGCTACGTGGTTATTACCTCGGTTGACCGTGATGATTTACGTGATGGCGGCGCACAGCACTTTGCCGATTGTATTCGCGAAATTCGTAAGCACAACCCAACCATTACCATTGAAATTTTAGTACCTGATTTCCGTGGCCGTATGGACCGAGCTCTTGAAATTTTAATTGAGACACCACCTGATGTGTTTAACCACAACCTAGAAACAGCGCCGCGTTTATACAAACTTGCGCGCCCAGGTGCCGATTATAAATGGTCATTAGAGTTACTTCGTCGCTTTAAAGAAGCGCATCCAGAAGTTAAAACCAAATCTGGCTTAATGGTTGGTTTAGGTGAAGAAATTAGCGAAATTGAAGAAGTGCTACGTGATTTACGTGCGCATAACGTAGACATGCTTACTGTTGGCCAATACTTACAACCTTCTAAGCATCACTTGCCAGTTAAACGCTACGTGCCACCAGCGGAATTTGACGCATTAAAAGAATACGCTGATGAAATTGGCTTTACACATGCTGCCTCTGGCCCATTTGTTCGTTCCAGCTATCACGCTGACCAACAAGCTGCAGGTAAAGAAGTAAAATAATTGCTTTTTAAAACGCATTAAAAAAGCCCTTAGCAATTAATTTGCTAAGGGCTTTTTTCTTTATACTCAATTATATATCACTGTGCTAAAACGCCCTTTTTAATCACAAAATCAGCAAACCGTACTTGCTCTTCCTCAGCGCGAAGGCTATCAGTTTCGACTATTGAGCGATAGATGCCCCATTTAGGGCGAGCAAAGTCCTCATCGCTAAAGCCACGCCACATATCTATGTTTTGCTCGCTAATGCTAAATAGCTCTTCGTTGTCACTTAAACGCCTTAGGGTCATTTCAAATTGCCCCGCTTCACTAAATGTAGCTTGTATAAATACCGCAACCCATTCATCAGTAATGAGTGACCAGTCAGTTTCTACAAGGTTTTTATCAAGCCCCGTGCTGTTACCATTTTCGTCAAAGCCAGCGCTATAACGCACTTGCAATTGATTACCCGTACTGTTTTTTTGCGCCCCAGAGAGCGTAATAATAGGTTGGTCGTCGTTGCCATTAGTATTATCGTTGCTGTCATTTCGAGCTTTTATTTGAAAAAAATGACTAAATTTACTACTTAGCTCAAGTTCGCTAGAGACTTTAAACCTCCAATGGTATTGTACTGTTTCGTCTTTAAACGCAAGTGTCGCTGCGGGTGATTTGTCATACGATTTAATTTCGTTGCGCTGGCGGTCGGTTGCGCCTTTGTCTTTATCTTGGTCTTCATCACGATGTGCTAAAAACACAAAGTGATTACCTACTATTGAGTCAGTATCTTCAATAATATGCACAACACCTTGATGATTACCGCTATACATATCAGGCGACTCTATTGCCCCTTCACTAAACGCATTTTCTATTAGTGTATAAGCAGTTAACCCTGTATTTTCGCCATCGGCATTGAGGGTTGTTTCTTGCGTTACTGTAAAGTCATCACCCCGTGCAGCGCCTATAATGGTTATAGACACTGTCGCTTCGGTACCATCTGCCGATGTGACAGTTATTTCATCAAGTAAGGTTTCATTTTCGTTTAGTGCAATCACAGCGGCATGGTCGCTATTAAGCATATATGACCAATTCCCATCCTCAGCTAAGTTAAATAAACCATAAACTGTCGTGATATTACTTTGTGCTTTAAATACTGCTTCGCTGGCTTGTGCATCGGTTATAGATAACGCTCCTGTTATTGCAATATCACGAGTGTTTTCAATACTTACAGCCATTTCACCACTAATTACTGCAGCGCTTTGTGCGACTACCGATGCATTGACAGGCTCACTTTTTGATCCTGAGCTACCGCACCCTACAGCTAAAATACCCAAAGAACAAACAGAAGAAATAGTTAAAACACGCAAGCCAAATTTCGACATAAACAACCAACTCAAGTTAATGGTAAGTAAATAAAATAAAATATAACTTACCAATTATTTGTTTTAATAACTAGATTTTTATTACCAGAATAACGAAATCGGTTTTAACTTAATAAGGAGATAACTTGATTTTAGCAGTATACTTGGAAGGATGGCTTCATTGGACAAGGAAAGTACAAAATGAAAAAGCCGATTATCTACCGGCTTTTATAAGTTAACCTTCACAAGTAGCTAATTTAAAACCACTAACATGTGATGACCTATTTGCAACAGAGTTGCGGGCCCATTCAGCTTTACTTCTAATGTCTTGCAAAATTTTTGCGGATTGACACTCTTTATATGTTTTATGATAACTAATAGCATTTGTTTTTTCAGCGTTCAGCAAAACAATGGTATCATTATTTGAACTTGTGGTGGAATTACAAGCTGTTAACAATAAAGCAGAAATACAAACTAGTACTTTTTTCATAATCGTCCCTCTTAATTTAAACTTATTTTTAATTTAGTATGTTTTTTATGCATTGTAAATATTTGCTCTTTTCTCCCAAATTAAATAAAAGGCTAAATAAAATTAGGTTAAAGGCAAGTTACTTGAGATAATCCACAACGAACCCCTTATTTAGGTTATATATGAAATTATTAGTTCGTAATTTGTCTCGCGCTACCACAGAGCAAGACCTTCGCACGTTGTTTGCAGCACACGGTAAAGTAACTACCTGTAACTTGGTGCTTGATAAAGAGACTGGTTTATCAAAAGGCTTTGCCTTTGTAGAAATGCCAAACGACATAGAAAGTAGAGGCGCTATTAAAGCTCTTAATCAAACAAGCGTTGATAAAAGCAAAATTCGCGTAAAATACGCAGATGAATAATTAGCTACTTGCTATATATGATTAAAACCAGCTATTTGCTGGTTTTTTACGTTTTAAGTTACGCTATAGGACAGATTAATATTAGCGCGACGCTTTAAAACATTAATCGCCTAGGGTGCCGCTTTTTTTATACTAATTGTACCTAACACTACAAAGGATGCAGCTAAAGCAAAAAACATCGCTTGTTGTGCGAGCAAAGCTGCTGCAAAAAATGCTACACCGCTGCCTATAAACAGGTATCCGCTTTTTTTAGATTGGTTCATTGTGTGTGCTCCATTTATTGTTGTCGATTATTTATACACCCCATACCAAATATTTTCAATTTTTCAAAAATAGAACAGGCAAAGTGATAAATATTCGACTCAAATTAATGCATCCTTTATATTAAAAGCCAATTTAAAAAACTATTCAGAAAACTATGGCATCATCTCTTTTAAAAAGCGCTAGCTTAAGCCTGCTAGTCGCTCTCTTTGGTTGCTCTGAGCCTGCAAGCGAGCATTCTTCTTTAGAAAATACCCCAGGCGTTAGCCTAAATAACGTTAAACAGCATATAAAAATGCTTGCCTCTGATGACTTTCAAGGTCGTGGTCCACTTACCCATGGTGAAGTAAAAACAGTGGGTTACTTGAGCGAGCAATACGAAGCAATGGGTTTAACTGGGGCCTATAATGGCAAGTATTTACAGCCAGTAAAAATGGCCATGGTCACGGCTAATCAAAACATGCAATTACAGGTAGGCGACTTAAAGTTTAAAGCAGGTAACGATTTTACCGCCCGCACAGAGCAATTACAGCCACTAATTGATGTACGAAACTCTGACATTGTATTTGTGGGTTACGGTATTAATGCCCCCGAATACAACTGGAATGATTACAAAAACATTAATGTTGAAGGTAAAACCGTTATTGTATTGGTAAACGACCCAGGCTTTGCGACGCAAAACGATACGTTATTTACAGGTAACGCTATGACCTACTACGGCCGGTGGACTTACAAATACGAAGAAGCAGCACGCCAAGGTGCCAAAGCGGTATTTATTGTGCACGAAACGGCCCCTGCTGCTTACCCTTGGGGTGTGGTTGAAAGTTCAAACACGGGGACTAAATACACCCTAATGGACAATAACCTAAACGCCTCTAAGCTCCCTGTTATGGGTTGGCTAACACTTAATACTACAGAGCAAATTTTTAATGCCGCACAACTTAACTACGAAAATTTAAAACAAAAGGCTTTAAGTGATGACTTTAAAGCCACAGCGCTTAATTTAACAGCCAACCTTTCATTTAAAAATGAAGTATCGCATGCCAAATCACATAACGTGGTTGCGCAAATTACGGGAAACGACGCCCCTAATGAGTACGTGGTAATAGGTGCGCATTGGGATCATTTTGGTACCAAACAAACCGACAGTGGCCCTAAAATTTATAACGGCGCAGTAGATAATGCTTCTGGCACAGCGGCCACACTTGAAATTGCCCGCATTATGAATCAAATCCACCAGCAAACACCGTTTAAGCGCTCTATTTTATTTGCTAATTTTACCGCTGAGGAAACTGGCCTCATCGGCTCACAAGAGTTTGCAACCGGTGGTGTTGTGCCCACTAAACAAATGGTTGCTCTATTAAATATTGACGGGATGAACGTGTTAGATGGCACTGATTACATTTTGCAATACGGTAACGATTTATCCACCCTAGAGAGCTACCTAGCAAATGCGGCAAAAGCACAAGATCGTGTTGTTAAAATGGATCCTCGCCCGCAAAATGGATTGTTTTTTAGATCGGATCATTTTTCTTTAGCTAAGCAAGGTGTGCCTAGTTTATTGTTTATGAGCCTTGGCGATACCGACCCTGATTACATTGCGCAAAAATACCATAAAGAAGCAGACGATTACTCGCCGCAGTGGTCATTAGGTGGTGTAAAACAAGACATAGAGCTTATTGTTGATATAGCCACAAAACTTGCTAACAATGGCGATTGGCCTACATGGACGAGTGACTCAGACTTTAAAACAAAGCGCGAGCAAGATAAGCCGCATTAGTAAGCAATGTTTAAAGCTAAATAGCAATTATACCCATCTTATTGAAATCCTCCTACTTGGAGGATTTTAATTTTGAGCGCGCCCGCATTAGTAAGGTTTCGGCTTTAGCCCCTAAATACACATAAATAGCCAAGGCTATTAAAAGCCCTACCACCGCAAGCATCATCGCAATGGCCGGTAATAAGTATTCAGCTTGCCCGAGCGCCGCTTTAAACATGGTTAATAGCGCCTCAATAGATATTGCAATTAGCACGGTAGATATAAACCGAGTAATTGTGCGCCGTGTAGATGAGTGCCTAAATATATCCTTATGCATTAAAATCTCTTCTTCGAGAATGGTTTTCCCTAAATCAAACACGGCCAACGCTAAAGTAATATATATAATAATGCTAAAGGGCTCGAGGGGATCAGAGGCTGAGTCAAAGTGGGTTAATAATGCATATATATCGTTAAATACGATGCTCAGTAAAAACAGAACCAAAGTAAATAAACACGCCACAATCACCCCATAACCCGCTTTAAAATAAGGCGAAATACCGGCTCGCGCGCTGTCTCCCATTACAAACTCAATTAACTGGGTTAAGCATACGTCTAGCACTAAATAATGTTGCTGGTTAATTGGCTTTTTCAGCTCTTTAATAGCCGAAATACATAAATGATTAGTTGCGATAGAAATATACGGATCGGTAAAGCACACCGAATCGGTTTGTTTAGATTGTGAAAAGTAAGGGCGCTCACTTAAATCTTGCTGATTACCTTGCTCAGCTAATTTTTTATAAGCACGCTTAAAGCACACATTATTGCCTTGCTGAAGCCCAGATTCGTTTAAACAATATTGCAGCTCTAAAAAGGGGTATTGCTTTACTAAAAAACGCGTATCTCGATTTTTGTTAAGCCCATCTTCAATACTCATTAAAATAGAGTCAAGCAAGCTGTGTATTACTTGCTCATACTCATGGTAGCGCTCAACGCTACTTATATAACTCATTCGCGCCATAATTGTTTACTCACTCAGTTGCTCTAGCGTTAACTAAGCAAGTTTAAAACCACTTAAATATATTGTTTAAAATCAATATGTTATGAATAAACATAATTGAAATTGCACCCTTTTGGTGATAAAACGGCATTTATATTTTATTCGGCGCACAAAAAAGCAGCTAAGTATTAAATACTTAGCTGCTTGGCGAGTATGATCTTTAAACATTTGGTTAGTGCGTAAACCTACGTATGCGCCTAATTTTATTGTACCTTTGAAAACTCTTGCTGAGAAAGCTCACCATTTCCATCTGTATCTAACTTATCAAATAGCTGAACTAACTGAGCATTAGCCTGTGCTTCTGATTTGCTAATAACGCCATCGCCGTCAGCATCAAAAGAGTTAAAATCTACCGCAGCAAAGGCTGCTGAAGATGATAAAAGAGCAACAAGTGCTAGCGTTTTATTTACTGTTTTCATAATCGTTCCTTAGGCATAATAAACAGATTAAAGGTGAGAAATCCTTTTCGAAGATCCATTAAGGGGTAATTGTTAATATTCAAAAAAGTCATTTTCGGTAACGCCATTTCGGCTTTGCATATTTAATTGCTGCATTATTTGTTCTGCTGAATGATCACTTTGGTTTGCTAAATCACCCTCGCCTTGCATAGGTGTTTTAAACTCTGTATTTGCCAATACCACCGATGATGACACCAAGGTGATAAGTACAAATGTTGTTTTGAGCTTAGTCATAATGTAATCCTTCAATAATATGCATTACCTGTATAAATTTGCGCTGAGGTGGTTACAATTCACTTCCTTGTTATTCTTTTTAATAAGCTCCCTTGCCTATTTAGGTTGTCTTTGGCAACTCAGAATCATGCTTACACCACAGCGCATTAATCGTCTGCGCTTGTAAAACCTTTGCTTAAAAAAAGTTTACCGTTTGTGTTGGTATCAAACTTTGCAAATGTGCCAGAAAATACCAGCGCTATTGCAAGCAAAGTTGGGTATCGCTTTTACATATCGATTCCTTCGCTATGCGTTTATAATAAAATGCCCTGTGTATTACACTGTCCTTGTTATTCTTTATGGTAAGCTCCCTTGCCTACTTAGGTTGTCTTTGGCAACTCAGAATTAAACGTGCCACTGGGCGTTAACTACTCAAAGCACTCACTTATGCTTTGTCGAACTCACTCTTAGATAGCTCGTTGTTTTTGTCAGTATCAAGTTTTGTAAACTGACTCATTAATTCAGCATCAGCAGATGCTTCTAACGGGCTTAATGTGCCACTGCCATCTTTATCGAGTGTGTCAAAATCTGTTACTGCAAAAGCCGCTGATGAAGAGGCTAAAGCCATTAATACCAATGTTGATTGTGCCTTTTTCATAATGAAATCCTTCATAGGGTTGGAGGAGTAACCAATTAACGTTACCCACGTTTTGCTTAATACAGCTTAGTTATTACAACTTCAGTGCCATTTTTTATTTTTAATTGATAAACAATGAGTTACATGAAAAGTACATGTATAGATGAAGTTTCGAGGGGTATTTTTGTTGCTTTTTAGCAACAGCTAGATGAGCCACTTAATATAAACATTTAAAATCAATAGCTTATACTTTATAAAAAAGCCACACATGAGCTAAAAGCTAACAAAAAACATAATGTGGGGAAGTTTAAGAATAAACTAGAGCTGAACAGCTTAATTAAAACAATTAAACACTATAAAACCTAAATTATAAACAACTGAAATATAATAATATTTATAAAGTATTTGGCGTTTATTTTCTAAAAACACGGCAAGCCTGTAAAAAACAGGCATTTGTTGCCAAATGGCGAATTTAGTAAAAAACAGGGATCAAAAAAAGGATGCGCATAGCATTTATTTGGGGATAACAAATTGACGTTTTTTTAAAGTATAAAAACAATTTTACTACTTCCACCCTTGACGCCATTTTTGTGTGTCTTTTAAATCTCGCCAGCGTATTGAGTACTGATTTTTAGAAAACACCGACTCGGTAATACATTCAATTACATTACCTTCTTCATCGTATTCTACTTCTACAATTATAAAGTGTTTTTCTTTATTAATAGCTGGGGTAGCAGTCCACTTACTGTTTAGTAATTTTTTAGGGTTTAAGTTATTCATTAAATAATCTAGTGTGCTTAAATAACACTAATACGACATAACCCGTTGTTTAGCTCAACATAAAGTTAGACCGTATTAATGTTACTTCATCAACTCACTGGTTACTCAGCGATTAACTTACCTTTATACATTTTCATTTGGCATTGAAAGTCATACTCACCTGCTTTAAGTGCTGGCAAAGTGATTTTATTCTCTCCCATTGCAAGGCTTTCACTTACATCAAGCTGTGGGAACACCACCGTTTCGGTGCACGGTGCACTGTCTTTTCTATCAAATGTAAGTGTTACTTTTTTATTGGCAGCCACCTTTATATGGCTTGGTTGATAAACGCCGTTATCTACCACTATGGTTTGCGTATTGTCATTACTGTGTATTTGCTTTGGCTTATAAAGCCAAAACCAATAAATAATGGCCACAATTAATACTGCACCCAGTAAATTTATGATTAACATTATCGACTCCTTAGCGCTTATTGGGTTTATAAAAACGTAAGCGATTAGCATTGGTGACGACTGTCAGTGATGAAAGCGCCATAGCTGCGCCCGCCACTACAGGATTTAGTAGCACACCAATAAAGGGATACAACACACCGGCAGCAATAGGAATGCCCGCAACGTTATAAATAAAGGCACCAAACAAGTTTTGTTTAATGTTTTTAATTGTTGCGCTGCTAATGGCAATAGCATCGGCAAGGCCATGCAGCGAGCCACGCATTAAAGTAATATCGGCGCTTTCGATGGCTACATCGGTACCTGTGCCAATCGCAAAACCGACATCTGCCTTAGCAAGCGCGGGGGCGTCATTGATCCCATCACCCGTCATACCTACAATTTCGCCTTGCTGCTGGCGTTTAGTGACTTCATTTACTTTATCCTCTGGTAACACTTCTGCGATAAAATCATCAATACCGACTTTTTTAGCCACAGCGTGTGCGGTCGCTTTATTATCGCCAGTGAGCATTACTAGATGAATACCTTCATTTTGCAGGCGCTTAATTGCCTGTACTGAGTCTTCTTTTAGCGGGTCCGCCACCGCAATTAAGGCCATAAGTTGGTTATTACAGGAAAAATACATCGGCGTTTTAGCTTCTTTTGCAAAGGTGTGTGCTTGCTCAGCGGCCTCATCAACAACAATCTCGTATTTATCCATAAGCGCTTTATTACCAAATAACAAAGTCTGCTCATTCACCTTACCGCTTACACCTTTGCCGGTAATGGCGTCGAAGTCAGTCGCTTTACTCAAGGTGACGTTTTGTTTTTTAGCGTGCTGCATAATAGCCTCTGCCAGAGGGTGCTCAGAGCTACTTTCGAGGCTTGCAACTAATTGCATTACGTTATTTTCATCTGCGTTATTAAACGTTACAACATCTGTTACCTGGGGTGCACCTTGGGTGATGGTGCCGGTTTTATCTAAAATCATGGTAGTAATTTTAGAGGTAGTTTGCAGTGACTCGCCATTGCGAATTAATATGCCAAACTCGGCGGCTTTACCTATTCCCACCATTACCGACATAGGCGTTGCTAAACCCAGCGCACACGGGCATGCAATAATCAGCACGGTGGTTAACGCTACCACCGCATAAGCAATTGAAGGGGCTGGACCAAAATTTAGCCATGCAAGGGCTGCTAATATCGCAATTATCATTACTGTGGGCACAAATATGCCTGAAATAACATCGGCTAATCGCCCTATTGAAGGCTTAGAGTTTTGCGCACGTTTTACCATATTAATAATATTGGCAAGGGTTGTTTCTTGCCCTATATGTGTGGCTTCAAATAATAATGTGCCGCTTTTATTAATGCTGCCAGCAACTACTTTGTCGCCGGTTTGTTTACTCACAGGCATAGGCTCACCCGTGAGCATAGATTCATCTAATCTGCTGCTACCTTCGAGGACATCACCATCTACCGGGATTTTTTCGCCTGGGCGTACCCGTACATGGTCGCCCTTTTGCACATCACTAATGTCTATATCTTGCTCTTTGCCGTCGCGTATTACGCGGGCTGTTTTTGCTTGTAAGCCAATTAAACGCTTAATAGCCTGCGAAGTACGTCCACGCGCTTTCACTTCAAAAGCCAAGCCTAAACTAATTAACCCAATTATCATTGAAGAAGCTTCAAAATAAACGTGCCTTGCAACCTCAGGTAGTAAGCTAGGCGCAAGTACAACACACATTGAATATAACCACGCAGTGCCCGTTCCGAGGGCAATAAGTGTATCCATGTTAGCACCATGATTTTTAAATGACTGCCACGCGCCTTTATAAAACTGCTTACCTGCTACAGCCATAACGAAAAACGTGATAATACCGACCACACCCCAAGCTATGCGCTGGTTAGTGGTTGTCACGCTCATATCAAAAATAAGCCCATAAATCATAAGCGGCACGCCCACACCTAAAGCCAGCATCATGTTGCGCATTAGCTTTTTGTAATGTGCCTCGTCTGACTTGGCTTTTTCATCAAGCGCATCTTGCTCTGATGTGTTATCCATAGGTTTTGCGCCATAACCTATATTTTCAACGGCGCTAATTAATGTGCTTTGCTGCGCGCTGCCCTCTACTCGTACCGTGCGATCTGCAAAGTTCATTTCTACATTGTTTGCGCCTTGCACACTATTAAGGGCTTTTTCTATTTTGGCTACGCAACTGCCACAATTAGCCCCTTCAATAATAAAGTTTTGCTCTGTTGTTTTATTGCTACTCATTACACATCCCCGCTTTTTTCTTGCTCTGCAAGAGGGTCAACAAACGTCTCTATTAAGCTACACACATCACTTACAACAGCGCCGTCTGCCGATGTTTCCCACTGCTTTAACGCCGCCTGCATACGCACTCGTAATTTAAGGGTTTCTTGAAACAAGGCTTCGGTTTCTTCTAAACGCTTTGCAATAATTTGCCGTGTAAGTGGGCATGGGCAATGCCCTTGTTCTGACTCACCAATGATATGCTGTATATCTTTAAGGGAAAACCCGAGCTTTCGGGCGCTTATAATAAACTTTAAACGTTGGCGGTCTGCTTTTGTATATTGTTGATAGCCGTTACTTTGGCTACGTATGGGCCTTAAAAGGCCTATTCGTGTGTAATGACGAACTGTATCAGGCGTTACACCCATTAACGTCGCTAATTGCTTAACATACATAATTTAGCCCCCTTAGATTTTAGAGCTCAATTGTAAACCTATGTGTGACACACAGGTCAATAGAGAGGCCACATTAAAATATAATTAAAAAATTACTGGAGCTGATAAAATAAAAGCGCGCTAATGAGCGCGCTTAAGAGAAAGGGGGATTAATTTTCTTGTTGGCGAGAGGCTTTTAGCTCTTCACTTAGCTCACCGGCTATTTGCTGAATTTTTGGCATTGCATCTTGTACTAAGCTTTGCGACATTTGCATAGACTCTTGCATTACTACAGGCATTTTTTGAAGAATTTTTTGCCCTGTTTCAGTTTTATAAAACGCCAACATGTCGGCAATTTCTTGCTCGTTAAAATGTTTGTCGTAAACGTTAACCATCATCGGCTGCATTTTTTTCCAACTCATTTCAGTTTTAAGTACATTGGTCATATCTGCATAGTATTTATCAAAAATAGCTTGCTCAGAGGACTTAACACCCATTTGTGCAGACATATTTTTCATCATGCCTTCAACTTGCCCGTACATAGAGTCAACCATAGCATCCATGTTCATCACGTTAATTAGCTCATCTATTTTTTGCTGCTTAGTGGCCTCGTCAGCCAATACGCTGCCAGAAAATATAAGTAACGAAAGTAATAGTGCCTTAGCCATTGTCATATCCTTAAAAATAAAAAGTAAGGCCATACTCACATGATTTATATCAATCCGCAATAATACTTAATCATTTTCGGGGCGAAACGTGTTGCTGCCTAGATTAAAAAATCTTATTTAGAACAACTAAATAGAGAGTTTTTGCCTAGTTATCAATGCGCTTTTCCAACCTCAGAGCAAATCACTTAAAGCTAATGAGTAAAAAATAGTTCGTAAATGCGCATGCCCATACTAAAAAGGCCAAATAAAACATGTTTATTTGGCCTTTTTATGAATGTCCTAGGACTAATCTTCTTCTACGTTATCGAGCCCTTTTGTACCTTCTTTAGCTTTAAGCTTATGATGAATTGCTGACTTTATTAACATATACCCACTAATCGGGGCGGTAATTAATAAAAACACGGTAATCAATATCTCTTTAACACTAAAGCCGTGCCCTGAATTCGCAAAAAACACCATTGCTGCAATAAGTATACTTGCCATGCCTAAGGTTGTTGCTTTAGTTGGTCCATGCAATCGCATGTAAAAGTCAGGCAATTTAATCAAGCCTAATGAACCAATTAAAATAAACAGCCCACCAAACAATAACAATATGGATACAACCCATTCGCTTATCATTTTAAAATCCTATTCAATTATGTCGCCACGCAGTAAATACTTACACACAGCAACTGTACTAATAAAACCAAGCATAGCTATTAGCAATGCGGCTTCAAAATACAGGCCTGTGCCCATGCTAATACTGTATAAAATAATTAATGCAATGACGTTTATATACATAGTGTCCAGCGCCAAAATGCGGTCTGGCACCGATGGGCCTATAATAAGTCGCCATAAATTCAGTAATAGCGATAAGCCAATCATAGAAAAAACAATGAGTAATACAGTATCTAGCATTGAAAAATCTCCTTTAGGGGAGCTTCGTAGCGTTGTTTAATTTGTTTAATAAGTGCCTCTTCGTCTTTTAAATCGAGTACATGTATAAGTAAATAACGCTGTGTGGGCGTTTCACCTTCGTTAAGCGATTCTGGGATAGGGTACACTTCGGCACTTACTGTACCCGGTGTGAGTGATACACAACTGGCAAGAATCGTAATTGGCATATCATGGCTCAAATCTATAGGGACTTTTACAAAAGCAGGGCGTAATTTTTTAGCCGGACCCACTATTAACAAGGCCACCTGTAAATTAGCGACTACTATATCGTAAAGAACAATAAGTAGTTGTTTTAAAGCCAACCCCGGTTTTAGTATTAGCGGTTGTGGATCACGTAATGAAAAACTCAATAAGGGTATAAATATCGCTAAAAACGTTGCTAATACCAAGTGCCCTGGCGATACACTATTATTGAGTAGCAACCAGATCACAAATAAAAAGAAACTACGAAACGGCGTTGGCAACCAACGATAACGGGCTTGTAATCTCATTACTTCCCTCCTCTCATTACGGCATTAATACCACCATTAATGTCATGCAGTTGCGTAGCAGCACTGAGCATATAATCGCTGATAGGACCACCAAAAATAACTAACAATGGAGAACATGCCAATAACCCAACAATTATTAAAATTTGTAATGGGTGGGCATTAACGCCATCAGTACTCTCGCCCTTCTTTGCTTTTCGCTCCCAAAACAAACTGGTGCCAGCACGCGAAAGTGCAACTAATAAAACAAAGCTAGTAATTAAATAAACAGGCCAAAATAGTAAGGCTTGCTCGCTATTCAAGGTTGTTTTGAGGATCCAAACTTTTCCAACAAACCCCGATAGCGGTGGCATTCCTACAACGGTTAATACAGCAATTACAAAGCACGCCCCTAACAAATAGGGTTGGCTTACAGCGCGGCCAGCAACAAGTCTATCCCCTACTTTCCCTCTTTGTGTGGCAATTAAATCAGCTAATAAAAACAGTGCGGCACTGACTAAAGTAGAATGTACTAAATAATAAAGCAGTGCAGCTGTTGCTGTGACGTTTTGCAAGGCAATTAGAGCAACTAATGTGCCCACTGATACAACTACTAGGTTTGCCGTTAACTTGCGTAAATCTTGTGCTGCCATTACGCCAATTCCACCGACCACTATGGTGGCAATAGCTAAGCCCCATAACCAAGTTTGCGCCATATGCTCAAGCTCGCCGGCTTGTTCACCAAATATAACGGTATAAACGCGCAACATCGCGTATACGCCTACTTTGGTCATAATCGCAAACAACGCAGCAACGACAGGTTTTGCACTTGCATAGGTATTAGGTAACCATAAATGCAAAGGTAATAGCGCACCTTTTAAAGCAAATACAACTAACAATAGCAAGCCACCCGCTTTGGCTAAGTAAACATCGTCCCCTGTTAGCAGCGATACTTTTTGAGCCATATCGGCAATGTTTAATGTACCCAGTACGCCGTATAAAATACCCAACCCAATTAAAAATACGCTCGAGCCAACTAAGTTTAATATTACATATTGAAGTGCGGCGCGCGTATTTTGCTTATCACCTGCGTGCATAAGTAATGAGTATGAGGCAATAAGAAGTACTTCAAAAAATACAAATACATTAAACAGATCGCCTGTTAAAAATGCGCCATTTACACCTAATATTAAAAAGTGCACTAAAGGGTGAAAGAAATTACCTTTAGCATCATCACCTGCACAGCCATATAAAATGACTCCCATTCCTAAAAAGGATGTAAGTGCAACCAATAAAGTAGAAAGCATATCGGCAACAAGTACTATGCCAAAAGGCGCTGACCAATTACCAATTGCGTATACATTGATACCACTGTTATACACATGGATTAGCAGCATTGCACTGGCGATAAACGTGACCACCGCCATGATTGATGAGGCAATACGACGAATACGTAAGCTTTTACCACATGGCGGCAAAAGCAATATGACTGCTGCCAGCATAGGTAACAGAATAGGCAAAGAGCTTAAATGTTGAATCATTTTTGCTCCTTGCTATCGGCCGTGCTTTTTATTATTTGCCCATCAACATGATCGCTACCCAAATCGGCTCTACCACGTATTGCTAAAATAACCACAAATGCAGTCATAGCAAAACCTATTACAATGGCGGTTAACACTAAAGCTTGAGGCAATGGGTCTGCATAATCAGTACCTGTCCCAAGCACGACTGCTTTATTAATGGTTAAACGACCTGCAGAAAATAAAAATAAATTGACTGCATATGAAATCATAGTAAGTCCAAGCACCACTGGGAACGTACGCGCCCTAAGTAGTAAGTAAACACCACAACTCACTAACACTCCAACGCAAGATGCGTACAATAGCTCCATTAAATATTTACCTCTTTTTTCTGGGTATCTGCTGTCATGTTGCCAAGGCTTGCTAATATCATTAATGTAGCTCCAACTACTGTTAAGTATACGCCCAAATCAAACACAATCGCACTTGCAAGCTCTGTTTTGCCAATAAATGGAATATCAAAATAATCAAACCACGTTGTTAAAAATGGCCTATCGAAGAACCAGCTGCCTACACCAGTAAACAAGGCAATACCAATACCCGAAGCGATGATTTTGCGATAGTTAACTGCAAAGCGCTCACTTATCCAAGCTGACCCATGAGCCATGTACTGCAATATAAAGGCAATCGACGTTACTAAACCTGCAATAAAGCCACCGCCAGGTAAGTTATGGCCACGTAAGAAAATATAAGCCGATACTAATAATGCAAGCGGTAATAAACTATGCGAAATACTGGCAAGTAGTATAGGGTGGCGTTCACGCGCCCAAGGTCGCCCTTCACCATCACTTGCAGGCATAAACAGAGGAATACGCGACAGCACTTTAAATATTCCCAATGCTGCAATACCTAACACCGTGATCTCACCCAAGGTATCAAAGCCCCTAAAATCGACCAAAATAACGTTTACTACATTCGTACCGCCACCGCCTGTTTTAGCATTAGCGATAAAGAAATCAGATATTGATTCAAGCGGTCGTGTAAGAAGTGCGTAGCAAATACTTGCAACAACTACACCTAATGTTGATGCAATGCCTAAATCTCGTAATACCCTAAGTGAACTAGACTCTTTAGGTGTATGCTGAGGTAGGAAAAACAATGCTAGCATTAGTAAAATTACGGTGGCTACTTCAACGGTAAGTTGCGTAAGCGCTAAATCAGGGGCAGAAAAACGAGTGAACGCAACTGACACCATAAGCCCCACAATAGAAATCATTAATAAAGCAACTACACGAGAACGATGCCAAATAACCGTAGCCAATGCGCCAATAATTAATAACCCAGCGCCAATAGCATTGTGCACATCGACAGGGATACTCGCCATACTGCCGGCTAACTGTTGCATTTCAAACAATGGCCACCCCGCACACAATAGCACCACAGCCAGCATTACAAAAACGTAGCGCTGCAATGAGCCGTTTTCGATGCTACTTACTCTGTTTTGAGACCAAGTAATAGCCCTAAGGACAATTACCTCGAACGTTTTTTTAGCATTAAGGGGTGGTAACGAGGCTTGAAATTGAAATAAGTATTTGCGGTTAATATAAATAAATAAACCGCCCACCACAGCCATGGCACTCATCAATAAAGGAAGGTTAAAGCCATGCCAAATAGCCAGTTCGTACTCTGGAACTTGTTGACCAAGGACAGCCAATGATGCGGCATGTAAAATTCCATCAACAGAGAAATGTGGAAACATACCTACAAGCACACACAGCACAACCAGCACTTCAATTGGCAATCGCATATAACGTGGAGCTTCATGTGGTTGGCGTGGTAAATCTATGGGGTCGCCGTTAAAAAATACATCATGGATAAAGCGTGAGGAGTACGCCACAGAGAGCGCCCCTGCAATGGTCGCTAAAACCGGGATTAACCACGACATAGAGCCCAACACTTGTTGATGTAAGGTTTCGGCAAAAAACATTTCTTTAGATAAAAAACCGTTGAGCAATGGCACACCCGCCATTGAGGCTGCTGCGACCATTGCGAGTGTCGCCGTGTAAGGTAAATACCGCCACATGCCGTTGAGCTTACGCATATCACGCGTACCCGTTTCGTGATCGATTATACCCGTTGCCATAAATAATGAGGCTTTAAAAGTGGCGTGATTAATAATATGGAATATCGCCGCTACAGTAGAGAGCTCAGTATCAAGGCCCAGTAACAACGTAATTAAACCTAAATGGCTAATAGTTGAGTATGCTAACAGGCCCTTTAAATCGTGTTTGAACAACGCGATATAAGCACCAAACAAAAGCGTTGCTAAACCAGTCAAACCCACCAGTAAAAACCATGTGTCTGTGCCTGAAAGCACAGGATGAAAACGCGCTAATAAAAATATACCTGCTTTTACCATCGTCGCAGAATGCAAATACGCGCTTACTGGGGTTGGGGCTGCCATAGCGTGAGGGAGCCAAAAATGAAATGGAAACTGTGCCGATTTAGTAAATGCGCCTAGCAAAACTAATACAAGTGCAGTTTCGTATAAGTCATGAGATTGCACAATTGCCTTGCTAGCTAAAATTACATCCAGGTCGTAACTACCAACAATATCGGCCACTAACATTAAACCTGCCAGCAATGCTAAACCACCGGCACCGGTAACAGCTAGTGCCATACGCGCGCCCTTTCGCGCTTCTGTTTTATGCCACCAATAGCTAATTAATAAAAATGAGCTAATGCTGGTTAATTCCCAAAACAGCCAAAGTTGAATAACATTGTTAGACATAACAATGCCTAGCATGGCCGTCATGAACAACAATAAGTAACTATACAGCTTAGCTAAGGAGTCGTTTTTACTCAGATAGTAACGTGCGTAGGTAATGACCAGTATGCCTATGCCCAAAATCATAAACATAAACAGTAGGCTCAAGCCATCAAGACGAAATGATAAATCCAGCCCAAGTGCGGGGATCCACGTTACAGCATAACGAATTGTTTCACCTGCTAAAATAGCGGGAGTGTGGTATAGCGTAATACCTAAAGCTGTTAAAGGCGCAAGCACAGTCACAGCTGCAGCTTGCGTACGGGATAGTTTGCCGGTGCATGAAGAAATAACACTGCCAATTAAGGATAACAAAGGTATCCAGAGCAAAGTCATAATGTAGGGCCTTTTATAATCATAAGTTTATCCTTACGTTTTATACATCACGAAAAGATGCTTTTACTGTCTGTTTTTAAACGACATTAATACGTACAGTTATACTTATAAACAGCCATTTTGTCTATAGATAGCAAGCCTATTCGATTTAATTTTAATCAAGGGTTAAGGTTTCTTGTTGTTGTATTTGTTTCTGCCACAACGCCCTGTACCTCTTTGATAAACCTAGTTGTTGATACTGCATAATAGACCAATCCTTACTAGGCTTATATGCTACGCCCCCTTGCTGGCAGCTCTCACTTTTGTGCCAACCTGTAGGAGGCGGCTCGCCCTGTGAAATATATAAATTAGGCGCAACATAACCTTGCTTTGAACAAAGCCACTTTTGTTTGCTCTGCGGGAGCGTATATTCATCTTCAAACCCGCTAAAATGCATAAGCTCGTGTAAAAAAACATGATAGTTAGCGCTGGTACTTAGCTGCATTTGTTTGCCCATAACATTAGCCGTACCGTTTTTACTCATTATCACACTGTAGCCAAACTCTTTTGCAACCTTGGCTTTCAAAGCTTTATTTTTCCATTTACAGTTGGCCATAGAAAGTGTGTTTTTACACTCCAATGCGCCAGCGGCGTAAACCGGTTCGCTAAAACAAAACACCCCTTTTTGCGGTTCGGGTACTTTATTAAACTGTTTAGTGAAGCTTTGTAATTTATAAAGCCCTTCGCGATGAACGCCTATCATAACGACATTGTAGATACAGGTGCTATTACTAGCCGGTAAGGTATTTAAAGCCGTGAACCCAAGATTTTTTAAAAAAGCGTTTGGGATACGTTTGTAATGATTTGAAGTATGAAGTGCTAAGTGGTTATACGCATCCCCTTTGGGCAATAATTCTTGCTGCTTTAATAATAGTAAATCGTCCCAGCGCGATCGTGCCAAGAGAAGATTAGCTAAATCCTGTCGCTGGGCGTGGGTAATGTAAGTTATACTTTGTAGCCAAAATAACTTAGCTTGCTCGTTTTTATTTTTTTTTATCAGCTTTAAAGAATAATTGTATTGGGCTGATGGGATGTTTTCACGCGCTAAAAAGCCCAAGGTTAATCTGGGAAGATGCGCGATATTATTTGAAAAGTAGCGAGGGAATTGCCAATAGCTTTGCAGCGGATCAGCCTTCGTATTAAGTACATGCCAAAAACCATTACTGCTTAAATGGTTGCTAGAGCCCGCAATAAGCAGGCTAAATAGCAAACCACTTAAATAACACAGGTATTTAACTAGCGTCTGCACCAGCCATAAGCTCAAGCTCTAAACGCGCATATTTATATTCAATAAACTCATGCACATTAGTGGATAATGCCAATCTAAAGTAATCCGCAGCTAAGTACTGCTTGCCTGCTGCTTGGTGCATTTTGGCTAAATAAAAATACGCCTCGCACAAACGCTGTGCGTATTCTTGCTCAGATTTAACACCTTCGCTAATACCCGATAAAAACGTATGCTCACTCATATCGCCAGTATAAAGCGAAATTAACTGATACGCCCATTGCGATTCATCAAGTGCTGCGGCATTTGTTTTAAGAGCGGCTAATGCTTGTTGTTTATCCTCTTGCGACTGTGCAAGATAAAGCCATAGCACTCGGTAAGGATCGTTTGGTGATCGCGCTAAAAACTCATCAAAGTCACTTTGCGCCAAGTTTGCTCTTTCACCATAATACAGTGCAATACCACGGTTTAAATAAGCGTATTCATGCTCTTCATTAAGCTCAAGGGCTGAGTCAAAAAACTCATACGCTTTTTCGTATTGCTGCATTAAAGTATGCTGAATACCTAAAAAGTTATACACCTCAGCTAAATCAGGCTTTAGTTTTATAGCGCGGTTAAAATCAATGCGCGATAACGTGGTCATTCCTAGGCTATCAAATAATACCCCACGGTCATAATAAAGCTTAGCTTGTTGCTCGGTACTTAAATCGGCTCTATTTAATAGCTCAGAGTAACGTGCAATCGCAATTTCGCTTCTAAAGTCGGATGCAAGGGGTGCAGTAAAAGGCACATTAACAATCGGCGTAGGTTTTGATTCAGTCGTGGTTTGGCAAGCGCTTAAAGACAAAATAGCAAAAGATGCCAAAGCTAAGTGTTTGAGTATCATTAAAATCCTTAATACCAAGATATATCGCAATAAAAATAAGACAGACCTTGTCTAATAAGGTTTCATTAAAGCATAAAAAAAGGGGCTAAACAGCCCCTTTTTTATTATCCCGCGTATATTAACGGGTTAAAGTTTAGCAATTATGCGTCTTTTGACTCATCAGCTGCAGGTGCTGCTGATTCCATTGCTTCTTTAATGCTTAGACGTACACGGCCTTGGCGGTCTACTTCTAATACTTTAACTTTAACTTCTTGACCTTCACTTAAGTGGTCAGTTACGTTGTTAACACGCTCTGTGCTGATTTGAGAAATGTGCACAAGGCCATCTTTACCAGGAAGAATGTTTACAAACGCACCAAAGTCAACAATACGTACCACTTTACCAGTGTAGATAGTACCTACTTCTAGTTCTGCTGTTAATTGCTCAATACGTGTAATTGCGTTTTGCGCGCTTTCACCGTCTGTTGCAGCAATCTTAATTGTACCGTCATCTTCAATTTCAATTGTTGTGCCTGTCTCTTCGGTAAGTTGACGAATTGTAGCGCCACCTTTACCAATTACTTCAGCAATCTTCTTAGCAGGAATTTGCATAGTGTAGATGCGAGGAGCAAACATTGATAATTCTTCAGAAGGAGCAGAAATCGCTTCATCCATTACACCTAAAATATGTAAACGTGCCGCTTTAGCTTGTTTAAGCGCAATTTGCATGATTTCTTGTGTGATGCCTTCAATCTTGATATCCATTTGTAGTGCAGTGATACCGTTAGTAGTACCTGCAACTTTAAAGTCCATGTCACCTAAGTGATCTTCATCACCTAAGATATCTGAAAGAACAACAAACTTCTCATCTTCTTTCACTAGACCCATCGCGATACCCGCTACAGATGCTTTAATTGGTACACCCGCGTTCATAAGTGCTAATGACGTACCACAAACAGATGCCATTGAAGACGAACCGTTAGATTCAGTGATTTCAGATACAACACGAATTGAGTAAGGGAACTCAGTAAGTGTAGGCATTACAGCTTGAATACCACGCTTAGCTAGGTTACCGTGACCAATTTCACGACGCTTAGGAGAGCCTACAAAACCAGTTTCACCTACACAGAATGGAGGGAAGTTGTAGTTAAGCATAAAGTGGTTTTTATGAGTACCCGTTAAATCATCGATTAACTGCGAATCACGTTCTGTACCCAGTGTAGCAGTAACAAGCGCTTGTGTTTCACCACGAGTAAAGATTGCAGAACCGTGAGTACGTGGTAATACACCCGTCATTACGTCTAGTGCACGGATCATGTCTGGTTCACGACCATCGATACGTTTTTCACCTGCAGTGATGCGGCCACGTACAATTTTCTTCTCAAGTGAACCGAATACTTTACCTACTTCTTGCTTATCAAGCGTTTCATCTTCAGCAAGCTCGCTTGTAAGCGCTTCAATTACTGCGTCTTTTGCTGCAGTTAATGCTTCTTTACGCGCTACTTTATCAGTAATACGGTAAGCTTCACCTACTTTTTCAGAAGCAAGTTCAGCTACTTTTTCTTCAAGCGATACGTTTTTCTCAGGTGCAGTCCAATCCCATGTAGGTTTACCTGCTTCTGCTTTAAATTCGTTTATTGCATTGATGATAGCTTGAGATTGCTCATGGCCGTATACAACCGCACCTAGCATTACATCTTCAGCAAGTACATCAGCTTCAGACTCAACCATTAGTACTGCGTTATCAGTACCTGCAACAACTAAATCTAGTTGGCTTTCTTCAAGCTCTTTTAATGTCGGGTTTAGTACGTATTCACCGTTGATGTAACCAACGCGTGATGCACCAATTGGGCCGTTAAAAGGGATACCAGAGATAGCAAGTGCTGCTGATGTACCAATCATCGCAACCATATCTGGTTGGATTTCAGGGTTTACAGATACAACGGTTGCAATAACTTGTACTTCGTTTACGAAACCATTTGGGAAAAGTGGACGAATTGGACGGTCAATAAGACGTGCAATAAGTGTTTCGCCATCGTTAGGACGACCTTCACGCTTTAAGAAACCGCCAGGGATACGGCCGGCAGCGTACATACGCTCTTGGTAGTTAACTGTTAATGGGAAAAAATCTTGACCAGGTTGAGCTTCACGCTTACCAACTACAGTAACTAATACTGATGTATCGCCAATACTTGCTAATACTGCACCGTCAGCTTGACGTGCGATTGCACCTGTTTCTAGGGTAACTGTGTGTTGGCCTAGTTGAAATTCTTTAATAATTGCTTGCACTTAAAATATTCCTTAAATGTTTTTATATTTCAATAATAAGTGTCATTAAAAGGGCCAATTACAGTACATAATTGTATTCAGTTGGAAATCAATTAAGTACTACAATTGGCAAAATTTTTAATGACTGCAGATAACCTATTTATCTACGCGCATAGTATATACCAAAGCGACCTAAAATTGCGAGCCTACCCAAAGATAAAACACAATCGCTTTTGCCTAATCGTTTATTGATTTTTACTTATATTTTAAGAAGGTGTATTGGTAGGTTAAAAATTTAGGCACAAAAAAAGGAGCTATAAAGCTCCTTTTCTCGTAATCTAGTTCTTAGCGACGTAGGCCAAGCTCTTGGATTAGTGCAGTATAACGCGAGATATCTTTACCTTTAAGGTAATCAAGCAATTTACGGCGAGTACTTACTTTACGAAGCAGACCACGACGTGAGTGGAAGTCATGCTTGTGGTCAGCAAAGTGACCTTGAAGCTTGTTGATATCAAAAGTAAGTAAAGCTACTTGTACTTCAGGTGAACCAGTGTCGCCTTCAGCACGTGCAAATTTAGCAATGATATCGATTTTTTCTTGATTGCTTAGTGACATAATAACTCCAAAAGTTAAATTTAATAGGTGCTTTAGCCGATCACTAATTCAGCCAAAACGATTGAGCGGGCGTATTCTACCAACTATGAGGATAACTACAAGTGAAAGTTTACTCAGGTTGCTGATTAGATAAGCCGCGCTTTGATTTTAAATGCCCATCAGGGTTGCGCTCACCGGTCCCAATAAACACACCATCAGCTAAGACCTTAATGGCCCCTTCGGGTAAATCTGTGCCTACTACTACGGCTTGGCCATGGCTAAACGCAACACCCTGCTCTTTACTAATTTCTACAACGGGTAAATCAACCAGCGCACTATCCATTGGCAATAGCAGTTCATCAAGGTATGTAGAAGGGGCAACCTCCTCTTCTTTAGCCTTCGCTAATAGAGTTTCAAGGTGCTCAAGCGAGACCATTTTGTCTTTAGGATAATGGCCAACCGCCGAACGATGCAACATAATAACATGTGCGCCACAGCCTAGGTTTTCGCCTAAATCATCTACAATGGTACGGATGTATGTACCCTTAGATACATGCGCAGTCATTTGCACTTCATTGTTTGCTTCATCAAACTCATCAAGCGACAAACTAAACACGTTTATTTTTCGACACTTTCGCGGTACTTCAATGCCCTCACGCGCGTATTTATATAAAGGTTTACCTTCATATTTAAGTGCCGAGTACATTGATGGATACTGATCTGACTCGCCTAAAAACTTTTCAACTTCTGTAGCTAACTGTTCCGTGGTAACGTTTACATCACGGGTTTCTACCACTTCGCCATCTGAATCAGAGGTAGTTGTTCGCTCCCCTAGTTTTGCTCTTACCACATAGGTTTTATCTGTATCGAGCAAAAATTGGGTAAATTTAGTCGCTTCACCAAAGCAAATAGGCAGCATGCCAGTGGCCAGTGGATCTAGCGCACCGGTATGGCCAGCTTTTTGAGCAAAATAAATACCTTTAGCTTGCTGTAGGGCTTTGTTCGACGAAATGCCTTGAGGTTTGTTTAACAACAAAATACCATCAATCGGACGGCCTTTACTGCGTCTAGCCATTAGTCTTTAGTGCCTTCTTCGCTATCAGTTTCATCATCAACATGTTTAGCGTTATCTTCGCGAATAACCGAGTCCACTAAGTTAGAGATACGCATCCCTTCCATTAGTGAGTTATCTACTACAAACTTAAGCTCAGGCATTATACGAGCACGAATACGCTTACCCAGTAACGAGCGAATATAGCCCGTTGCTTCGTTAAGTATTTTTGCGCTTTCTTTTGCTTTGTTCTCATCTTCGGTATTAAACACCGTAATAAAAACTTTTGCGTAAGATAAATCGCGCGATACTTCTACCGCAGACACTGTCACCATGCCTAAGCGCGGATCTTTAATTTCGCGTTGTAAAATAACAGCAATTTCTTTTTGAATTTGCTGAGCAACACGATCAGTGCGAGAAAATTCTCTCATGATTGTTTTCCTAAAATCATAACTTACTGAATTAAAATAATAAGTTAATTAAATAATGGATACAGAAATGGGGGCAAAGCCCCCATTTACAATCTTAGCTTACGAGCAATTAAAGTGTACGTTGTACTTCAACTGTCTCAAATACTTCGATTTGGTCACCAACGCGCACGTCATTGTAGTTCTTAACACCGATACCACATTCCATGCCGTTACGTACTTCTTGAACGTCATCTTTAAAGCGACGTAGTGACTCAAGCTCACCTTCGTAAATAACCACGTTATCACGTAATACACGAATTGGTGCGCTGCGTTTAATAGTACCTTCAGTCACCATACAACCAGCAATTGCGCCAATTTTTGGAGACTTAAATACGTCACGCACTTCAGCAAGACCGATAATCTCTTGCTTAAACTCAGGCGCAAGCATACCCGACATGGCCTGCTTAACTTCTTCAATTAAGCTGTAGATAACACTGTAGTAACGTAAGTCTAAGTTTTCAGTATCAATCACTTTACGTGCAGATGCGTCAGCACGCACGTTGAAGCCAACTACGATTGCGTTAGATGCAGCAGCAAGTGTTGCATCAGTTTCAGTGATACCACCTACGCCAGAACCAACAATCTTCACTTTTACTTCATCAGTAGAAAGCTTAGTTAGTGAGTCTGAAATCGCTTCGATTGAACCTTGAACGTCTGCTTTAAGTACCACGTTAACTTCAGATACATCGCCTTCAGCCATGTTAGTAAACATGTTTTCAAGCTTAGCTTTTTGCTGACGAGCAAGTTTAACGTCGCGGAATTTACCTTGACGGTATAAAGCAACTTCACGCGCTTTACGCTCATCTTTAACAACAGTCGCTTCATCACCTGCTGCCGGAATACCTGATAGACCTAGAATCTCTACAGGAATAGAAGGACCCGCTGATTTAATGTCTTTACCGTTTTCGTCTTTCATTGCACGAACACGGCCGTATTCAAGGCCACACAGTACGATATCACCTTGGTTAAGGGTACCGGATTGAACTAAGATAGAAGCAACTGGGCCGCGTCCTTTATCAAGACGAGATTCAATTACAACACCTGCTGCCATGCCTTCTGATGGAGCGCGAAGCTCTAAAAGCTCAGATTGCATAAGAACAGCTTCTAGTAAGTCATCAATACCTAAGCCTGTTTTAGCTGAGATATGAACGTACTGCGTATCACCGCCCCAATCTTCAGGAATAACGTCTAGCTGAGCTAGTTCGTTTTTAACGCGATCTGGGTCTGCGCCTTCTTTATCCATTTTGTTTACAGCAATGATTAAAGGAACGCCAGCTGCGCGAGCATGCTGTACCGCTTCTTTAGTCTGTGGCATTACACCATCGTCTGCTGCAACCACTAGGATTACAATATCTGTTGCTTTAGCACCACGTGCACGCATTGATGTAAACGCGGCGTGACCTGGTGTATCTAAGAAAGTGATCATGTTGCCGTTAGTTTCAACGTGGTATGCACCAATGTGCTGTGTAATACCACCGGCTTCGCCTGATGCAACTTTAGCAGAACGAATGTAATCAAGCGTTGATGTTTTACCGTGGTCAACGTGACCCATTACAGTTACTACTGGTGCACGCGGCTCAGACTTACCATCTTCATGGCGGTCATTTAGTACTGTTTGCTCTAATTCGTTTTCTTTAACAATGATAACTTTGTGGCCCATTTCTTCAGCAACAAGTTGTGCTGTTTCTTGGTCAATTACCTGGTTAATGGTAACCATGTCACCCATTTTCATCATTGTTTTAACAACTTCAGCGCCTTTAACTGCCATGCGTGATGCAAGCTCTGCAACTGTAATTGTTTCGCTAATACGCACTTCGTTTTTAACATCTGCTGTTGGTTTTTGGAAACCGTGTTGTAACGATGTAGGTGCTTTTAGCTTACCTTTACGGCCTTTACCACCTGCAAATTTATCTTTTGCTGGGGCTTTTTTCTTTTTCTTAGCACGGCGTGCGCCTTGCTCATCACGTGCATCGGCAACATCTTCTGCCTCACGTGCGTAAGTAGAAGTCGTAAGATGGTGATCCGCTGTTTCTTCGCGTTTCTTACGTTCTTCTTCCTCTTTCTTCCAGCGAGCTTCATTCTCTTCAGCTAGCTTTCTTGCCTCTTCTGCTTGACGTTTCGCTTCTTCTTCAGCTTTCTTCAATGCGGCCTCTTCTGCTTCTTTTTGCAGACGCTCAGCTTCGATGCGATCTTTCTCAGACTTAGCACTTTGCTCTGGGGTCATCTGCTGTTGTTTAGCCTTACGCTCTGCTTCTGCTTTGCGCTTAGCTTCTTCTTTGGCTTTACGATCAGCTTCTTCTTTTGCTTTACGTTCTGCCTCTTGTTTCGCTTTTAATTCTGCGGCTTCTTGTGCAGCTTTTTGCTGCTCTTCGATACGCGCTTTTTCTTCAGCGGCTAGACGCTGCTGCTCTTGTTCTTGCTCAATTGCGCTTTTTTTCACGTAAGTACGTGTTTTGCGAACTTCAACTTGAACAGCCTTTGCTTTACCCGTAGAACCAGTCACACTTAATGTGCTTTTGCTCTTACGCTGTAAAGTCATGCGTGCTGGGCCTTCTGAACCAGTACCACCGTGCGATTTGCTTAAGTGATCTAGTAGCTGTGCTTTTTCAGCCTCAGTTACATTATCACCCGCTTTTTTAGTGATACCCGCTTGTGAAAATTGCTGAAGCAATTTATCAACAGTTGTACCTATATCGCCGGCTAGTTTTTCAACATTTACTTCTGCCATAGTGTGTAATACCTCCGTTAATAAATTACTCGTCTGCGAACCAACAAATATTACGTGCAGCCATAATTAGCTCACCTGCTTTTTCAGGTAAAAGCTCTGTAATATCTACTAATTCATCAATACCTTGCTCAGCTAAGTCTTCAAGTGTTACTACACCTTTGCTTGCCATAACAAATGCTAGATGGCGTTCTAAACCCTCAAGCGCAAGTAAGTCTTCAGCCGGTTCTACACCTTCTAAGCTTTCTTCCGTTTTAAGTGCTTTAGTTGTTAATGCATCTTTAGCGCGTGAACGCAGCACATCAACTGTTTCTTCATCTAAGCCGTCGATTTCTAAAAACTCTGAAGCAGGCACATAGGCTACTTCTTCAAGTGTTGAGAAACCTTCGTTAATAAGTAATGATGCAAATTCATCATCAATATCTAAATTTTCAGTAAATAAGTTGATTAACTTATCTGACTCGGCTTCATTTTTAGCGCGCATGTCATCAACCGTCATTACGTTTAGTTCCCAACCAGTTAATTGGCTAGCTAAACGAACATTTTGACCATTACGACCAATTGCTTGTGCTAGGTTATCGGCTTCTACTGCGATATCCATTGAGTGAGTATCTTCATCCATTACGATTGAAGCCACTTCTGCTGGTGCCATTGCATTAATTACAAATTGTGCCGGGTTGTCATCGTAAAGTACGATATCAACACGCTCGCCACCAAGTTCTGATGATACAGCTTGAACACGGGCACCACGCATACCAACACACGCACCTACTGGGTCAATACGCTTGTCATTTGATTTAACGGCAATTTTAGCGCGTGAACCCGGATCGCGTGCTGCAGCACGAAGCTCAATCATTTCTTCGCCAATCTCTGGCACCTCAATGCGGAATAATTCCATCAGCATTTCTGGTTTTGAACGCGTTACGAATAACTGTGCGCCGCGTGCTTCAGGTTTAACTTCGTATAGAAGACCACGGATACGATCTCCTGGACGGAAGTTTTCACGTGGCAGCATATCGTCACGGTAAATAACTGCTTCGGCGTTGTTACCTAAATCAAGTACGATTGCATCACGTGTTGCTTTTTTAACGACACCTGTTACTAGCTCGCCTTCTTGATCTTTATACGCTTCTACAACTAAAGCGCGCTCAGCTTCACGTACTTTTTGTACGATAACTTGCTTTGCCATTTGTGTAGTTATGCGGTCGAATTTGATAGATTCAATCTGTTCTTCAACATAATCACCCAGTTGCAAGTCAGGTTCTTCAACCTGAGCTGCTTCTAATGTGATTTCGCTGTAAGGGTTTTCTAATGAACCATCTTCTTGAATTTCTGCAATCTTCCAACGACGGAATGTATCGTAATCGCCAGTTTTGCGGTCGATAGATACGCGCACTTCAATTTCGCCATCGTGTTTTTTCTTTGTCGCTGTTGCTAGAGCGAACTCTAACGCTTCAAAAATCTTTTCTTTTGGAACCGCTTTCTCATTGGAAACGGCTTCAGCAACTAATAATATCTCTTTTGCCATGGGTAATGCCTCGCTTGCCCTATTCCTTCGCACTCGAATTAAAACTTTGCGATGATGTTCGCACGTTCGATATTGCTAAGCATGATTAAGTGCTCTTCGCCATCGCTTTTAAGTGTGATCATATCACTGCTAACTGCTACTAAGTCGCCTTTAAAATTACGGCGACCATCTTGTGGAAGCTTAGTACGCACGCGTACTTCCTCTCCTTGCGCCTTCTCGTAGTGATCTTGTTTGAATAATGGACGATCAACACCAGGAGACGATACTTCCAAATCATATTCGTTTGTAATTGGGTCTTCGACGTCTAAAATCGCACTAATTTGGCGACTCGCATCCGCACAATTATCAACAGATATCCCATCCTCATGGTCAATATAAACCCTTAAGGTAGAATGGCGGCCTGCTTGTACAAACTCAAGACCATGTAATTCAAAGCCTAACATTTCTACTGCAGGCGTTAGCATGGTTAATAAATCTTGCTCAAGTTTTGTCACGAAAATCCTCCATACAAACAAAAAAAGGGCTTATAGCCCTAAAATACTGAGTTTAAGTTTTGATTTAATGACAAGACAAAAAATCAATGGTGCAGATACAACAACGCCCCGAACCAAGCGGGGCGTCACACCAATAAAGCATAAAACTGTGTGGCCTTTGGCCAAGCTTGGCTGCGGGTCATTTTACTGACCTAATTAAACTACATTAGCTTAAACGCAAAACGCGCATTACTTAGAATGCGCGATACAGAATTAGTAAGGTTATACCTAACTATAAAAATTGGTTGCGGGAGCCGGATTTGAACCGACGACCTTCGGGTTATGAGCCCGACGAGCTACCAGGCTGCTCCATCCCGCGCCAATAGATATCAAACCTAAAATTCAATATCGCTGTTAGTGGTTAATCAACCGCTAAACAATGGCGGCTATTATAAGGATATACGGGGTAATTAGCAACCATAATAACTAATAAGTTTGATAAAATCAGTGACCCCCCATTTTAAGCTTCGCTAGTATGTATTATGATTATACAGACATTAAAATGGTAATTGTAGCGTCACTAACATCTACGTAAAAAGCCGTATATTCATAAATAAAATGTCTAAAATTCATAAAAATGATACAAATTTATGCTTTTTACGTTTAGATTACGTGCGATATGTGAGCGACGCACTATACTAAAAGCTCTCCGATGTGGATAAAAATAAAAATTACAAAATTTAATGAGATTGCTAATGAATACTTATCAGCCACAATTAATTAAAAGTTTGCATATAGTTAAGCCAAACTTTCACGCGTTTACAGCACGCTTTCATGCCAAGCTTGAAGAGTCAAATATTACAATGCAATACCCAAGTGCGGCCTACTTTAACGAAAAAAGTTATATACTGTATTGCGTTTTAGAACGCATAGTTAGGCATTTGAATAACCCATCATCTGTTGCCCCCTTTTTAGCCTTTCACTTGCAATATTTAAAAAAGAGGAATGTTACGCCAAGGGAAATATCACTACTTTGTGACGCCTTTTACGACACACTAAGCGAGCACCTAGGACGTTTTTTTACAGCACAAACGCAAGTTGCTTGGCAAAAAGCGCTTCGTTATTTTGAAAGCTTTGCTAATACAACATTGTTTAATAAAACAAATGTTATTTCGCTAGAACAAAAAATATCTCAACTTCGCGCAAATAAGGTTTAAAAGACTCACTGATTTTTTGGTTATGAGCAGACTTCCTAGATCTGTGTTGTCGATTTTTACGTACAACTAAATTTAGGTGGTTTATGTCTCGTTTTAAGGTTTTGCGCCTGATATTAGGTGATCAACTAAATGCTTCACATTCGTGGTTTAAAGAAAAAAGCCCTGATACGCTTTATTTAATCGCCGAGTTAAATCAAGAAACCTGCTATGTTAAGCACCATGTGCAAAAGTTATGTGCTTTTTTTTATGCGATGGAGCGTTTTGCTACGGCTTTACAAAGCGCCAATTACAGCACACTTCACCTTACCCTTGATGATACCCACCAAGACAAAACCTTACCCGACTTGATTACGCGAATAGCTAAACAGTACCAATGTAGTGAAATACATTATCAATACCCTGATGAATACAGGCTCAAAGCACAGCTGAGCAAGTTTAAGAAAGAATCACCTTTTACCGTTAAAGCCTATGACACTGAACATTTTTTGCTGCCATTTGAACGTATTAACGAACGATTTGAAAAAAACAAACATGTGACTATGGAGCACTTTTACCGTGCTATGCGCAAACAATACAATATTCTTATGAATGGGAGTAGCCCACAAGGAGGACAATGGAACTTTGATAGTAAAAACAGAAATAAATTTAAAAAAGCAGATTTAAACGCTATTCCCCCGCCAAAAATATTTGATAACGATGTTAGCAATATCATTAGCAGACTTAAAAAACATAACGTAAATTACTTTGGTCAAATAAACCCCAAGCAGCTCCCGTGGCCGCTTACTCGCAACCAAGCAAAAACCTGTTTAGAGTATTTTTGCACTCACCTATTAAAAAACTTTGGCCAGTTTCAAGATGCAATGACCGATCAAGTCGCCAATAACGCAAGCTTGTACCATAGCCGTTTATCGTTTGCTTTGAATGCAAAACTAATCCACCCGCTGTACGTTATAAAGCGTGTAATTGACGAATATAATGCTCACCCTGATAAAATTTCGATTTCTCAAGTAGAGGGCTTTGTTAGGCAAATCCTAGGTTGGCGTGAGTACGTCCGCTGCATATATTGGGTAAACATGCCCGACTATGCACAAAAAAATCAATTACAGGCAAAGCAGTCGTTACCGAATTACTTTTGGGATGGTGATTTAAAAATGAATTGTTTAAGTCATGCTTTAACTCAGAGCTTAGACACCGCCTACGCTCACCATATTCAACGGTTAATGATCATTGGTAATTTTTGCTTATTAACGGGCGTTGACCCTAATGAGGTCGACCAGTGGTATTTGGGGGTTTATATTGATGCCATTGAATGGGTTGAAATGCCTAACACCCGTGGTATGAGCCAATTTGCAGATGAGGGTATTATTGCCACTAAACCCTATGCAGCCAGTGGTAATTACATTAATAAAATGAGTGATTACTGCAAAAACTGTCACTACGATGTTAAACAAAAAGTAGGTGATAAGGCGTGCCCTTACAATAGCTTATATTGGCAATTTATGGACAAACACCGCGCACTACTTGAAAAAAATCCACGCATCGGCATGGTATATAGAAACTGGGATAAACAAGCGCCTGAGCTCCAACAACAGACCTTAGACCAAGCGAATTATTATTTAACGCGCATAAACGAGTTATAGAAAACAAAAAAGCCGCCTAAGCTTAGGCGGCTACAATCAAAAAATATATAAACTAGCGATTACTTACCTTCAATTAGGTTGCTAGCGCCAATTTCAATTTTGCGAGGTTTAAGTGCTTCCGGAATTTCGCGCTCTAGGTCTATGCTGAGCAGACCGTTAGCTAAATCGGCACCAAGTACCTTTACATGATCCCCTAGTTGAAACTTACGCTCAAAGTTACGCTCTGCTATACCTTGATGAATAAACTTGCGTTCTGCATTTTCATCTTTATTTGGTTTAGTGCCTGCAACTTTTAAAGTGTTGTTCTCTGACTCAATGGTCAGTTCATTTTCACTAAAGCCAGCAACGGCCATAGTGATTCTGTATTTGTCTTTATCGAGCGCTTCAATGTTGTAAGGGGGAAAGCTAGGCTGCTTGTCTGTACGCGCTGCCGCATCCATTAAAGATGCTAAATGATCGAAGCCGATGAATGAACGATAAAGTGGTGATAAATCTACTGTACGCATAATAATATCCTCATATTTAAGCGATATAATGTTGTTACTTTTCGTTTGAACAAGTACAACATAATTAAATTAATAATATAAATTTCAATAACTTCTGTATTTTTGGGACCCATCAGGCGTCCTCACTAAACTATTTATGGGCAGTAAAATAGTTTTCAAGTAATTTTTATTAAAAAAGTGAAAAAAATAAAAAGGGCACAAAAATGTGCCCTCATCGTCTATTCAACAAATTTCTCAGTACACGTTACTTAATAAAAGTACCGCGAATTGGGTAGTCATTTTCGCGTGAAAATTTAATACCGCCTAACAACTGCTTAAGGCTTGGGCGAACAAATGGACTATTTGATTTATCAAGCATTTGCACTTGGTTGTCTTCGTTTAAAACAATAATGCAAGGCTCAGCAAAGGGGTGATCTGTTTCAGCATCACTACGCGGCTCACTAATGTATAAGCCTAAATCTGTCATTTGCTCCATGGTCAAATTGTAATAAAGGGGGTAATTTACATCTATTTTTTCAAGATGCTTTTTAAGCTGCTCTTCGCTATCGCCACTTACTGCTACAACTTCTACACCTGCGCTGGCAAAATCGTCATGCATTGTTGCAAGCTCGTTGAGCTGCTCGGTACATTTAGGGCAATGCTGGCCTCTGTACACCACTATCATTTTCCAAGGTTTGTCACTTACGCGGTCAACTAAATTCACGTCGTTGTTATCTAAATCGCTTACCACTAAAGGCTGCATTACACTTGCTGGCTGTAAATTAACGTTACTCATTGTGATCTCCTTTTACTATTAAACTTAGGGTGTAGTGATAGAGCTTAGGGTATCTTTGTTTATTTCAACCATGAAAATGTAACTGAGAACGAAATAACAGGCGACTCGCTTTTATTAAGTAGCATTAGGACAGTATAAACACCAAGCAGGTGTAAGTAAGAAACGTAAAGCTAACTCCAACCTTTTATTTTTCTGTAAATAGTCGAGGCGCTTACACCCAAATAGGCCGCAGCAAGTGGAATGTTATCATCGCATACCGCTATTGCCGACTCTATTGCTCTTTTTTCAACCTGCCAAAGGGGCTCTATGTCGTGCACGCCCATAAGTGAGTTAGTTTGTAATGGCTCTGAAGATTGGGATGGGCTAGTATTTTTGCTTGGAATAGCAGAATTAACACCGAATGAGCTTGGTAGCATATCTAGCTCAACAATTTCACCATCATTAATAACAACTATATTTTCTATAACATTTTGCAGCTCACGAATATTACCGGGCCAATCGTAGTTGCAAAAAAGATTTTCAACTTCTTTTGAAAAACGATGGAACAACTTAGCGTTACTTTCACTTTTTTGTTTTAAAATATGCTTTGCAAGCAACATAATATCGCCAGCTCGCTCACGCAGCGGTGGTAATTTTACAGGAATAACATTAAGTCTGTAGTATAAATCTTCCCTAAAACGCCCTTCAGCAACTTCAACTACGGGACTTCTATTTGTTGCACACACTAGCCTAACATTACTGTGTAAAACCTCGCTACTGCCTACTCGATTAAACGCGCCGGTTTGCAGAAAACGTAATAGTTTAGCTTGCAAATTAAGCTCCATTTCACACAACTCATCTAAAAATAAAGTGCCACCATTTGCCACTTCTACAGCGCCTTTTCTATCACTTAACGCGCCGCTAAAAGCCCCTTTTACATGACCAAAAAACTCGGATTCAAATAGCTCTCCAGGAATAGCAGCACAGTTAATGGCTATAAACGGCCCTTCACTTCTTGGACTCGTGTCGTGTAACGTTTGCGCGCACACCTCTTTCCCTGTACCACTTTCACCAGTAATAAAAACACATGCTTTACTTCGTGCTGCACTATCTAAAAGCCTAAACACTGTTTGCATTGCGAGTGACTCACCAATAAATGCTGAAGTGCTTGGTGCTTTTTGTTTTTGAACTTTAACAGCAGGAGTGGTTTTCTGTGAAAGCGCACTATCAACTGCGCTTACTAAGCGCTGCCCTGAAAACGGTTTCTCTAAAAAATCAAAGCCTCCTAAGCGCATTGCCTCAACAGCTACATCAATAGAGCTATTTGAGGTGATCATCACGACATTCGCTGGCTTTTCCTGTTTTTTTACAAACTGCAGCACCTCTAAACCACTAATATCGGGTAAACAAACGTCCTGCACAATAACGTCGGGCATCGTGTCTTTTATAGCAACCAAGGCTGAATAACCATCGGTAAAGTGCCGGCATTCATGGCCAGCCTGCTCTAGTTGGCTGGCGTATAGAGCCCCACTTGCAATACTATCTTCAACAATATAAATCAGTGCTTTTTCTTGAGGATCGTTCATAGCAGAACCTTTTAAGTAATATTTTGTGCAATAACTTGATATGCAGCATGGGTTTTTTCTAGATTATGTTGAACGATTTGGGCAGCATGGATATTTTCTTCAATGGTAACCGGTGGGTAATCATGTAACTGGCTAGCTAGGGCTGCCAAAGTTAAAGCACCGTAAAGCGCGGCAGAATTTTTAAGTACGTGCATTATATCTTTAATATTATCTTCATCTTGCTCATCAATAGCTTGTTTAAGTCGAAGTCGCATTTCCTCTAATTCAGTAATAAATAAATTTACCAGCCTTACTAAAGTGAGTGAGCCAACATCTTGCTCTAATTGCGCTAGCACATGTGCTTGAGTAATGGTGTTGTCTATATGTTCTTCTGGTATTGGCATATCAGGCCTTTATTTATTATTGTAATGTAATGCTTCACTAGGTTTATACTTTTAGAGTAAGTCGTTTTTCGCATTTTGCAAATTGAAACATTCAGTTAAGTTACATTTTTACCCAAGTCTCCGTATTATTAGCTAAACTACTTGGTCTTCCGAGTAAGTAACCTTGTGCTACATCACACCCTAGCTGCTCTAATATTTGTAATTGCTCGCGCTGTTCAATCCCCTCAGCAATGGTTTCAAGGCCTAACCTTTGCGCCATAGCGATAATTGCGCTGCACAACGTAAAATCCTCATTGTTAGTTGTAATACCGCTTATAAAACTACGGTCTATTTTTAGCCCATCAATATTAAACTGCCGTAAAAGCCCCAGCGAAGCATAGCCCGTACCAAAATCGTCTAGCCAAATTTTCACCCCTTCTTTGTGAAAATGCTCAAATGTTTTGGCTATACGCTGAGGACTTTTGATTAACGCTGTTTCTGTTAATTCTACTTTTATGGCCGCTGGATCTATCTGATATTTATCGAGTAAAGTCATTACTTTAGAGAACACATTCCCTTCAATAATTTGGATAGGTGAAATGTTTAGTGAAATAGTTATATCGTCCATACCTATCTTTCTCATTTCGCTTAAGTCACTCAGTGTTTGCTTAAAAATCCAATCCCCCAAATCTAAAATCATGCCTGATTGCTCCACATGCGGTATAAATTCGTCGGGGCCAACCGCACCATAGCGTGAAGATTCGCAACGTACTAAAGACTCAAAGCCAACTAGTTGACCACTAGTTAAAGACACAAGAGGCTGATAAACCATATTAAAGCAATGGTTTTTCATAGCATGCGTCATAATTTGCTCTAGTTCGTGCCAGCGTGCAATGTTGACCGTATTGGTAGGCTCTAAGCTTTTAAACGCATTCATAAATTTCTCCACAAATAAAGGCAAAACATAAACTTGTTATACATTAGCAATATACAGACCAAAAATACGTATAAAAGAATAAATAAAGTCTATACTTTCAATGAGTTAAATTCATCTATTTAGCTTGAAATCATCTGGAGGGATATTTGCATTTTGCAAATCACACTGACACGCAAGTTGAGGAAAAACACGTAAAAAAATGGCGTTTTGCGTTTATAGATCAGCATTAAATAAAAAGGCTGACCTAATTACTTAGAGTCAGCCAAAAATACTAAAGGGGAAGTATTGTTTAATTGTTTAAACCTTGCGAGCCTGATTGCTCAGCTTGCTCATTGATGTTTTGGGCGTAATTTAATGAAGCACTTTCAATAGTGGCATTGTCTAACTCACTATTACTAAATTTATTCGTAAACATCTCAGTATTGCCTTCGTTAACAGGCTCAATAGTAACTGTGCCTCTCAGTGCCGTTGCACCCACAATAACCGCTGCAACAATAATAATAGACAGCACCATTAACTCAGGAGTAAGAACAAAAGACATTTTTTTTGGTTGCTGTTTAACTTTAGTATTAGTTTGCATAATAGACACCTTAAAATCATATGACGATATAATAAATTTGTAACTGCGATTATTTCGCTTTACTTGATGTCTATGTAGCGAAAGCCATGCCACATTAAATTAAATGAGGATAAAAAATTTAAGTCTTTATAAATCAATAATTAAAATAATATGTTTAATAGAAGAAGATAAAAACTCGCTGAGTAACCAATTGCATTATGAAATTCAATTTCATTTTGATTTGCAAAATGCAAACCAATTTAAAAATAATTCAAAAGGAGCAGGTATGGATTAGTTTTATAATCAAAAGAAACTAGTATTAAGGTACCAATTAGTCGTTTAGTTAACAGCTTAAGGTTTAGTAAAATAAAAAAATTAATTCATAGTACATTTTAAAACACGTCTCTACCTTCAAAAAATCATTAACTTTAAATATCGATGTAAGGCCTTATTAGGTCATATTTAGCTTTCATTTAAGCTGTAATACAACGGTGTTACTTTTTACTTTAATAATGACCAAATTTCATTAATACGCTCTAGCTTAGAGTGTTTAACGTCATCAAGTTTTGGTAAGTATTGATTCAAAAGCAGATTAAGTTTTGTGCTAATTATTGGTTTTGCTAAATAGTCATTCATCCCTGCCTTAATAAAACGCTCTTTATCGCCATGAATAGCATTCGCTGTTAGCGCTATAATAGGCGTCACGATAGATAATTCTCTGATTTTTTTAGTCGCAGAAATACCGTCTAAAATTGGCATTTGTATGTCCATAAATATTAGATCTATTGTTTGAGTTTTAACTTTTTCAACTGCCTCTAGTCCGTTGCTAGCTATTTTTACTAAACACCCTTGCTGCTCTAAAAATTGCTGAATGACTATTTGATTATTTTTATTGTCTTCAACAACAAGTACATGTGTACCTTTAAATGGTTGAGCCTTTATTGTGTTTGTATTTTTCGAAATTTCTTTTTTATTAGTAAAAATAATATTAAGGTGAAAAAGCGCTTCCTCAAGTGCAACAATTGCTCTAGGGAGGTGAGAAGGTTTAAAAGGGCCATTTAATCTAAGCATGCCATCGCTTGGTGCCTCTTCCTTTTGGCTCTTACCTAATAAATCTATAAGTAATAGGCACGGCTCATTTAAACGTGGGTGATTTTTTAAAAATTGTTGCGCTGCCTCTAAATCACGCTTGTTAGTTGTAACAATAGCGTCAGGTGTTGCAATAGAGTTTAATTTCGATAGGTTTTGAACACGTGAGTAATCAATAGAGTGGCGGGTAAGCATATGCTCTATCGCTGTGTTTAGGGGGGAGTTTTTACTGAACACACAAACATTAGGTTTTTTCGCTCTCGCAGAAAACCCTTCCCTTTGCACTTGCCCGCTTGTGTCTATGAGTAACGGGTAAGTAACAATAAACTCACTCCCTACACCAAACTGGGAGTTGACAGTAATATCCCCCCCTGCAGCATCACATATTTGCTTACATATGGCTAACCCTAAACCACTACCGCCATATTCTCGTGTAATAGAATTATCAGATTGAATAAAGGGCTTAAACATACTGTCGAGTTTGTTTTGAGCAATCCCTATACCAGTGTCTTTGAAGCTAAGCTGCAACGTAAATTTATTGTTTTTAAATTCGGCACACTGAGCGGTGACGATGAGTGCCCCTTTTTGGGTAAACTTAATAGCATTCGAGAGTAAGTTTATAGCTATTTGTCTTATACGACCATGATCGCCAATCACCTGAACCGGAACATCTGGGTGCAGATCAAAAATGAGCTCAAGCCCTTTTTGTACAGCGCTTTCGCTCACTATATCAATAGCCTCTTCTAAACAAGTGTCGAGACTAAATGGCTGATTATCAATCGAAATTGCTTGTGCTTCAAAACGCGAGTAT
Source organism: Pseudoalteromonas sp. S3776 (assembly GCF_005886915.1). Classification (NCBI taxonomy): domain Bacteria; kingdom Pseudomonadati; phylum Pseudomonadota; class Gammaproteobacteria; order Alteromonadales; family Pseudoalteromonadaceae; genus Pseudoalteromonas; species Pseudoalteromonas sp. S3776. The sequence continues at coordinate 115,215 of NZ_PNCU01000027.1, forward strand.
GTCAATACATCGTCTAATATACTTAATAACGCATCTGAGCTTGTTTTAATCATCTGAGTGTAACGTTTTTGCTCAGTCGTAAGCCCTGTGTCATGCAAAATATCAGCGCACCCAATCACCGCATTTAAAGGTGTACGTATTTCATGACTAATATTTGCCATAAATCGACTTTTAGACTCCGCCAACGACTCTGCCTGATGCTTAGCTTCTAAGAGTATTTGTTCAGCTATTACACGCTCTTGAATATCCACAACGGTAGCGGCTATAGACGTTAAGTGTGTACCGTTAAATGAAGTAATTGGTGTAAGGGTCATTTCAACCCAGTTTGGCTCGTTTAGTGCGTTAGTGAATCTAATATCCAAACGTTTTACTTCTCGGCTGCCATCTGTATAGCTGGCGAGAGCCGTATTTAACTTTTCAACATCCTCACACATTATAAAATTAGCAATGGGCAAACCAAGGTGTTTATTCATGTCAGTTTGAAAGAAATCTTGCCACGCTTTATTCATAAACAATAAACAGCCTTGCGCGTCTAACCGCAATACAATATCAGGGATATTATCGACCACAGAATGGTAGTTATATTCTATTTCGGCCATTGCTTGTTCAGCTTTTACACGCTGGGTAATGTTCGTTTCTATGGCTATAAAATGTTTAACTCTTCCATCGTCGTCTTTTACCGGAGTGGCATCAATAGCCACCCAGTATTCGTTTTGATACTTATCATAATTGACCGTTTCAATTTGAAATGGCTCGGCATTTTTTATCGCTTTAGCCATTAATTGGCGTGATTCTGAGCTGGTTTTTGGTCCTTGCAATAGCTTACCGGGGCTTAGCCCGATGACTTCCTCACATTTATAGCTGGTCAGTATTTCAAAGCTTTTATTAACCCATTCTATTTTACCGAAACGATCGGTAATTATGACTAAATTATTAGTGTGACTTGCCACTAAAGAGAGTCGCTTGGCATACACTTGTTGCTCAGTGAGCAGGTATTGGTAATCTTTGTGGCGTTGTATATCATGTAAAGAGCCAATAAAACCGCCGTTATCGTCACACGCTAAGCGCATTTCGAACCAATTACTTAGCCCATCATTGTTTCTAACCTGCAGCTCTATGCTGGCGCTAAATGACTCATCAAAAATAGACTCAATATATGCCGACAGCTTTAACGAGTCTTTGGTCTCTAACAGTGATGTGATTTTTTTACCTATGAGCATGGCCGGTGTAAACCCTAGCTTATTGAGCCACGCTTCGTTGACGTAACTAAAAACTAAATGCTTATCGCATTCAAATACACATTCATCAAGCAAAGCAAGTAGTTTAGTTTGCCTGCGAGTGTTTGATGAAAGTTGCTCAATTAACGCATAGTGGACTTGTACTTGTAGCTCATCTTTCTCTTCCATTTTCGCCTCATTCATTTACTAACTCGGCATGGCTGCACACCTTGGCATAGAGTGGAAAAACGTCTTCACAGTAAAATGTTTGCTCAAATGGCGTTCTGCTTGATGTGCAGTCATTAAGCACCGTTACGTTAAAACCCAGCTCCACAGCTGAACGTGCAGTTGAATCAATACAAATAGAAGTCACCGTGCCAGCCAAAACAATATCGGTTATTCCGTTTTTATTGAGTACATTCGCAAGCTCTGTATGAGTAAAGGCATTGAGCCCTCGTTTACCTGGAATTTGCACAATACGTTCGCCATATCTATCGAACTCTTTAATGCCTTGCGCCCCGTACGAGTTTGCTTTAAAAGCACCAACTTCGGCAATGACCTTTAAAATACCAATGGGGTTTTTAAGCTCGCTGTAATCTTGTGTAAAGTGAATGGGTGTACTAAGCACTAACGCGAATTTGTCTATGTATTTGTCTAACAGCGCTAAGGTGTTATTTACCACACCGGTTACCCGCGATGACTCTTCAACAACTTGATATAAAATGCCATCAGGTGAAAAATAGTCGTTTTGAAAGCCTATAAGTAGCAAAGCTGTTTTTGATAAATCGTTCATAGCGTTCTCCGAAATAGAGTTTTAGGCAGCTTGCCAAGGCTTTATAAACTCTTCTAATACCGCTTTTGTAACTGGTTTTTGAAGATAGTGAGTCGCCCCTTTTTCAAAAAGCTGCGCAATTTGCTGCTCTTCAGTAATGCCCGTTAAAATCACTTTTGGTGTATTGTCGTTTGGGGTATTTTGCTTAATGAGTTGCTGGGCTACATCACTGCCAAACATTCCCGGCATACGCTCATCTAACAGCAGTAAATCGAAAGGTTCTTGCTGGGCAATGAGTAAGGCACTTGAGCCATTTTCTGCGCACGTCACGGCGCACCCAAGCATTTCAAGCATAACTTTGGTAGCAACTTGACTTGGTAAGCTATCATCAGCAACCAGAACTGATAATTTATTGTGAGTATTAAGGTTATTTATCGCGTGCACTAAATCAGTATCAAAAAAAGGCCACGCTAATACCGGCTGTGACATAACCTGTTGGTCTTGTAACTCACTGAGCGCATCAAATGCACAAATTTTTATGCTTTGTGAATCGTCATTATTTAAAAGGTGGTTAGCGAGCGCTTCTGCAGGTAAGTGACGTGCATCTTCGACATTTAAAACATTATCGTTGCTGCCCTCGGCGAGTTTTAAACCAAAGTTTTGTGCATTTGAATTAACTAAGTAGTGAATGCTTTGGTGTAAATCTGGGTTACTATTTGATGTACCGACCCACTCCTTACCTGTATCAACAGATAATATTGGCTCACGGGTTGCTAGCAAACCATGAATGTCAATGGTGTGCATTTCAGGGTTAGAGTCTACCCAGTAATTTAAATTAACACCCTGTAAATTGGCCTCTACTGTTAGCACAAAATGGCTTTTAGCGGCTTTTAACGAAGGCAAAATAAACGCCTCACATTGTATAATCATCTGCTCAGGGGCAATCTGTAAACAAATATAATTACACTGTAATTTGTTGATGAGAGTAATTGGCACATTGGTGTTATTTGTTTTGCAAAAGCGTGCAATTACCCCTTGGATAATTTCTAGTACATGGCTGTTATTACTCATCATCATTCCTAACAGGTTGGCTATGCACTTAAATATCAATTTATATGCCACCTGCATGCCATTACTAATACGATGAATTTATTAGGTTTAAAAACTACTTAACTTAAAGGCAATCGAGTTTTTGCAAATTGCAATTCAAAATGCATGGCAAATGAAAAATTAAGCGACTTTACATAAAAACAGAACTTAACAATCGATTTTTTGCGCTTTAAATTATTTATTAATCGTTTAATATGAACCTAAATTTATTGAGGAGAGTATTATGCTTACTGTAATTTTTGGCCGCGAGGGCTGCCCTTTTTGTGTACGTGCTAAAGACGTAGCCGAGCAACTATCTAATGAGCGTGATGATTTTAAATTTCGTTATATCGATATCATCAAAGAAGGTATTAGCAAAGCTGATTTAGAAAAGTCTGCAGGTAAACCCTGTCCAACTGTGCCGCAAATTTTTGTAGATCAAACACACATTGGTGGATTTACTGAATTTGAAGCCTACGCTAAAGAAAACCTAGGGCTATACAAATAACCCTATGTATATAGCTTGTTAACCAGTTTAAAAAATCAAAAACTTAAACTGGTTAAATTTCGACCAACATCAATCACATACAAATTAGTTGTAATTTATACAAGCAATTGCCTCGTATTTCCTATACAATGCGCGCCTCTTTAAATTCGTTGAGGCGTATTAATGTCAGAACCAGTCACGTTTGAATCTCTAAATCTTTCTCCTGCAATTTTAAAGGCAGTTGAAGAGTTGGGTTACAAGACACCATCTGAAATCCAAGCTCAATGTATACCGTTATTGCTAGAAAGAAAGGACGTACTGGGACTAGCACAAACGGGTACAGGTAAAACAGCAGCATTTGCACTGCCGTTACTAAACAATATTGACCCGTCTGTGAAACAGCCACAGATCCTTGTACTCACACCAACCCGTGAGCTTGCGATCCAAGTTGCTGAGGCATTTGAACAATATGCAAAAGGTACTCGTGGTGTAGAAGTATTAGCACTATACGGTGGCCAAAGCTACAGCATTCAATTAAGCGCACTTCGTCGTGGCGCACAAATTATTGTTGCTACTCCAGGTCGATTAATCGATCACATTAACCGTGGCACTATCAAGTTTGATGCTTTACAAGCACTAGTACTTGATGAAGCCGATGAAATGTTACGTATGGGCTTTATCGATGATGTAGAAAGCATCATGGAAAAAACGCCACGTGAAAAGCAAACATGTCTTTTCTCAGCAACCATGCCTAAGCAAATTCAAAACATCAGCAGTAAATATATGAATAACCCTGAACAGGTTCATATTTCTGCTAGAAACTCAACGACATCATCTGTTGAGCAAGTGTTTTGGAATGCTCACGTACATAAAAACAAAGCCATTGTTCGTTTCTTAGAAGCAGAGCAATACGAAGGCGCTATTGTGTTTGTACGTACACGTAACGACACAGTGCAACTTGCTGAGTTATTAGAGCGCGAAGGTTTCTCTGCAGCTCCACTTAATGGTGACATGAACCAGCAAGCACGTGAGCGCACGGTTGACCGTTTAAAAAGCGGAATGATCAACATCGTTATTGCAACAGATGTAGCAGCACGTGGTCTTGATGTTGACCGTTTAAGCTTAGTTATCAACTACGATATTCCGCAAGACTCAGAAGCTTACGTTCACCGTATTGGCCGTACAGGTCGTGCTGGACGTACTGGTAAAGCGATTTTATTTGTTAAGCATAACGAACGTTACTTGCTTAAAAATATTATTCGCCATACTAAATCTGAAATTGCACAAGTTGAACTACCTACAGCTAAAGTAGTTGAAGAAAAGCGTATTAATGCGTTAAAAGAAAAGCTTACGCTTGCTCTTGAAAACAAAGACATTACGTTCTTCAATGAAGTAGCTGCTAGCATGGCGCAAAAACTAGACTTATCTTTAGAAGACTTAGCAGGTGCGTTACTGTGTTTAGCACAGCAACAGTCACCAATTAAAGTTGAAGAAGTGAAGGTTCAACCTCGTAACGAGCGTAATTCACGTAACGAGCGTGGCGATCGTGGTCGCCGTGGTGACCGCCCTGAGCGTAAACCTCGCGAGCGTAACAGCCGCGATGCAGGCCCTATGGATACTTACCGTATCGAAGTGGGTCGTGAGCACGGTGTACAGGTTAAAAACATTGTAGGCGCGATTGCTAACGAAGCGGACATCTCAAGCAAGTTTATTGGTGACATTCGTCTACACGACAGTCACAGTACGGTACAATTGCCGCAAAACATGCCTAAAGATGTACTTGATCACTTCCAAAAAGTGTTTATTTGTAAACGCCCAATGGGTATGACACTAACAAAAGATCAAGGCCCAGCTGAGCCACGTGGTGAGCGCGCTGAGCGTCCAAGTGGCGACAGAAAGCGCAACTTTAACAAAGACAACCAACGCGGTGATAAGCGTGGTGGTCCTCGTAAAGAACGTCGTCCAGTGAGCTTCACATCTAACTAAGCGTTATAGCTTACGTTGTAAAAAACCTTGCCATGAAAGTGCCAAGGTTTTTTTGTTTTAAAGCCACTGCTTTAGTAAAAAATCAAAATTCTGTAAACTAAGAAAAAACTATAATTCACGGATGAATTAAAATTGAAAAAAATCTACGGCAACTTACTCTTTATATCCATAATAAGCTTACTTCTACTGTTCATTGTACTCCCTATTTTAATAGACTTTACAGATCCGCCATTTATAGAAAATGAAATTTATGACGCTATTTTTTATATAGCGCTTCCTATTTTTTGTGGCTTACTATTTATCTATATAAATATATTAATATTCAATAAGTATAGACGCTGCAGTACATACAGAGAGCATCTTAAATATAGCTTTTCAGATACAAAAACGAAGTTATCAATAATCCTTACATACCCATTATTTCCTATCTTAATCTACGCAACTCTTTATTTTGCATTATCTGCTCCCATTAAATTATGGGCTTACTACACGCAGGGCGATTATTGGTATAAGGAATATATCCTCACCGATGTGCAAGAATGTGGATCGGATTATGAAGATAGCTGTACTCGTTTGTACTTTAAGGACCCTAAAACGAGTGAAATTCATGATTTTAGATGGTACGACGATAGGTCTACAATAATGAACAGCAAAAACGATTATGTGTATATTGTTGGTGAGGCGAGTTTATTTGGCTATATAGTGAGAGAATTAGAAAGGTAATAAAAACTTTTTTATACATTGCAGCATTTTTATATAAAAAACCTCACTCAAGTGAGTGAGGTTATTAAACCAAGATTTAATTATGGTAACGTTGGGTAAACGTAACTCGCATCTAACCCTAACGGAATACCGAGTGCCCAATACCCTAGCAAGAAAATACTCCAGCCAATCATAAACGCGATTGAGTAAGGGATCATAAGCGCGATGAGCGTGCCTATACCCGTATCTTTTACGTACTTTTGGCAGTACACCACAACCAATGGGAAATACGGCATAAGTGGGGTAATAATGTTTGAGCTAGAGTCTCCGATTCTGTAAGCCGCTTGGGTTAAATCGGGTGATATACCTAGTTGCATTAACATTGGCACAAAAATAGGCCCAAGTAACGCCCACTTTGCTGAGCTGGAGCCAACGAACAAATTTACAAAACCGGTTAAAAATATAATACCCACAACAGTTACAGCGCTGGGCAACTCCATTGCTTTTAAAAGCTGAGCCCCTTCAATGGCCATCAACGCCCCTAAGTTAGACTTAGAAAACGCAGCAATAAATAACGCACAAAAGAACGCCATAACAATGTAGTAAGCCATACCACTCATTGCTGTACTCATCGCATCTATCATATCTTTTGAGGTTTTAAAGGTGCCAACGGTAAAACCATACACGGCACCAGGTATCCAAAATAATAAAAAGATTAGCGGCACGATAGATTGCATAAGGGGCGATCTAAAATTAGTTAGTGAGCCATCGGCACTGCGCATTGCCGAATCGGCAGGAGCGGATACAAATGCAAGTAAAGCCAGCCCTGCAATCATTACGCTACTAGCTATAAAAAAAGCGCGTTTTTCATCACTTTTAGCTTCATCAAACGCGGGTAAGTTTTGGGTATCTTCATTAAGTGGTGTGTTTTTTAACCGAGGCTCTATTATTTTGTCAGTGATATACCAGCCTAATAACACAATAAATAAGCTCGAAGCAGAAGTGAACGCCCAATTATTAAGGGGGTTTATCGACATATCGGGGTTAATAATTTGCGCCGCACTTTGCGTAAAGCTTTGCAGTAATGGGTCTATTCCTGATGGAATAAAGTTAGCGCCAAAACCGCCGCTCACCCCGGCAAATGCCGCTGCAATACCCGCTAACGGGTGTCGCCCTGCGGCAAAGAAAATAACACCGGCTAATGGGATCACCAATACGTAGCCAGCATCGGTAGCTGTATGGCTTACAATAGCCACCAAAATGACTGAAGGGGTTAACAGTTGTCTTGGGGTAACTTTAAGCATTAGCTTAAGGCCCGTATTGATATAGCCCGAGTGTTCAGCCACTCCCACACCTAACATGGCAACCAGCACCACCCCTAGCGGTGCAAAGCCCGTAAAGGTTTTTACCATAGAAGATAAAAACGAGGCGAGCGAGTCACCCTCTAATAGGTTATTTACAACAATGGCTTGACCTGTCCGTGGGTCTAGCGCGTCAAAGCTCACCCCCGACAGTAACCACGAGCACAACCAAATAAGTAACATAGCGAATAAGAAAATAATCGCCGGATCGGGAAGTTTGTTACCCACCCGCTCCACAAAATTTAAAAAACGTGCGATTAACCCTGTAGGTACCGCAGCTTGATTATTATTGTTCATTTAAAGCTCCCAAAATAGGTTTAAGTAACAATATACTATTAATGTGTAACAGTAAATTAACTAATAAATCTATTATGGGCACAAATAGAGCATAAAAAAACGCGGCTTCATTATCGTTGCCGCGTTTTTATAATTGTGAACTAAACATCCGTTAAGCGAGGGCTTTCACTTCTTCCCAAAGCCTAACAACCAAGGTTTTATCTTCTTCGTTTAGCTCGCCATTGCGGTATGCTTTTACTAAGCTTTGCTCCACAGTTTCGTTGAGCTCATCAATAGAAATTGTCAGCTCTTCTACTTGGGCATAGCCTACTGCAAGGTCGTAATGTCCGCGCAAGTAACCACCAGCGAACAGCTCATCATCTGTTGCTTTAATTACTAAATCATCAAAGTATTGCTGCGCAGCATCAATATAATTCACTAAACTCATTGTGTTACTTCTCCTGGTTTTCATAACCGACAGCATACATAATATGGTCGTTATAGCCGGTGGTTACTTTAATGTAACCTGTTAATTCATCATCTAAAGCGCTATCGCCGGTGTCACAAATAAGTGGACGCCCGTTCAACGCGTGTAATTTGGTTTTAGTTGCCACCACTATGATATTGTCTTTGCCGATGGCACGGATAAGCTCAGGGCTTAGCTGCTGGTTACCGCGACCAAAAATATGGCCTTGCCCGCCGATTAATGTAATAACCAATTGAGTCGCATGCCCTTGCGTGTACTCAAGTAATTGCTTAGCCGTTAAATCTTGCGCAACGAGGGTTTGATTTTTAATTAAATCAACACCTAACAATGTGTTCTCAAGCCCCATTTCTTGCATTATGGCTTCAACGGTTGAGCCACTTCCCATGATGTAATAAGTGTCTTCATCCATTTCACTCACCACATGCGCTGCAATATCGGCAAGCACGAGCTCGTCTGTTTCTTTACCGCCATTTTTAACCGCTTGTACATAACGTACTTCGCTTGGTATTTGCATTTCACCGTAGCGCTTAGCTTTTACGGTGCCTTGCCTAAACGCCTCTTCGTCAATATCCATTACATCGGCATCTGCAAGTGTAACCAGCTCGCCTTTTACTAGCATTTCTACTACTCGTCCAGCTGCTTTAGGGGTAATGGCATAGACGCCAGAGTGAATTTTACAGCCAGCAGGTATACCCAGCACTGGTATAGTATCTTCTATGGCATGACAAATATTACGCGCAGTACCATCGCCACCAGCAAACAGGACTAAATCCACACCTAAATTTTTAAGTAATTTAGCGCTGGCCTCTGTATCGTCGGCGCTTGTTACGGTATTAGCGGTATAAATTACTTCAACATTAAAGCCTAATGCGCGTGCTGTTTTTTCGCCCATATCGCCATTTACAGTATATATTGTTAACTGCTCTTGATAGGGTACAAGCACTTCTAGGGCTGCCTGTGTGCGGCTGTTAGCTTTGGCTTGCGCACCCAGCTCAATTGCCTTTGCAGCCGTGTTTTCGCCATCGCTCCCTTTTAAAGCAACGCTGCCACCAAGTCCTGCAACAGGGTTAATAATTAAGCCTAACTTAAACTGCATTTTGTAACTCCTGAGGGTGATGCCAATTAAATTGCTGAGCGGTTAACGGCCACGGTGTTTTATAAAAATCACTTAACGCTTTTAATAATGCATGGGTGCGTGCGTTAACTCCCTGCTCTAATAATATTAATACTTGCTGGTGTACTCGCGCCTGAAAGTCAAACCGACAAGTTTGCTCGCCGTTCAAATTATCTACCGACACATTAAAATCAAAGCCCGCAGCGGTGCTAAGTAGCCACTCTATTGCTTGTGGCTTTATTTCTACATTTTCGAATTCAGCTTGCTGGTGTTTATCTCGCCCATCTGGACAATACCAATACCCATAATCTTCAAGCTCTCTGCGTTTATTACCAGCCACTAACCAATGTGCTATTTCATGCAGAGCACTGGCGTAAAAGCCGTGTGCAAATACAATTTGATTAAACCCATGGGTATTATTGGCAGGTAGATAAATAGGCTCATCATCGCCTTTTACTAAGCGAGTATTATGACTTTGAAAAAAAACACTATCGAAAATAGATATAAGATCGGCAATTTGATGCATAAAAACTGATTAATTCATCTCGGTTACAGCGCAAAATTAGCGCACTAAAAACGAGACGAATTGTACGGGCTTTTACCTTTAAAGTAAAAGTGATGGGCGAGTTATACCTCTACCCCCGCCTCATCGCACTGCACTATATCGGTTTCGTTAAGTGCTTGGGTTATCCACTTTTGCAAAACAGGGCAACGCATCACAAAATCACAATATTGCTGCGCCTGTTCTGATAGCGTAATTTGATAGGTTTTTAAGCGCAATACAATGGGCGCGTACATTGCATCGGCAATACTAAAGTCGCCAAAAAACCATACATTGGGAAACACATCTTGTTGCAGTGCAAAGATCTCATCTATGCGAGCGATGTCTTTTAGTGCTTCGTTTGATAGCTCTACTTTACGGGTTGCTCGTATGTTCATTGGCATTTCGTTTCTAAGTGCCATAAAGCCTGAATGCATTTCAGCGCTTAACGCGCGTGCTTTAGCTCTTTGGGTAATATATTTTGGCCATGCGGCACCAGATAAATAAGCATCGTTAATATATTCACAGATTGCGAGCGAGTCCCACACCTGCAGATCACCATCAATTAACGCTGGCACTTTTTGAACGTGAAAGTGTTGTTTTAGTTCATCGTAAAAATCACTGGTGTCGAGCACAAGCTGGGTTTCGTCAAATGGGACATCAAATTTACTCATTAAATACCATGCGCGTAATGACCAGCTAGAGTAGTTTTTATTACCGATAAATAATTGCATTTTGTATATACCAAAGTGAATAGGCTTCTCTACCTTACTAGGTGATTAAACAGCCAACAACACTTTGTTTTTTATTCTGAATAAAAAAATTAAAAGCCTGTAAAAAGACTATTAGTATCAATTAGCTAGCTGCGCATTTAAATATTTTTTTAATAAACGGGTATTGCGGGTGTTGGCTTTGAAAAAAGCATCAAATATATCGCCAAAAAATGGAACTAAACCGCCTACAAAATCAATCAGCATATTAATGATCATCTTTGTTTTTATGCGTTTACTTACACCAAAACGCTGCGCCTCTACTAATACATAGCTTGATAAAATAAGCCCTGCGGCATCCCCTATAACGGGTATTAAGCCAATCACAGCCTCTAAGCCAATATTAAATTTAGTAAAAGGAATACCAATGCTGCTGTCTGTTAGCTTACTAAAACGCTCTAGCCTTGCTATAGCAGCTTGGGTTTCAAGGTGTGTGTTATCGTGCTTGTTATCGTTCATGATTACTCTCCTCCTTAAAACAGTATATAGCGTAAACTTGAACAACCCCTGAAAGGCTTAAAAGCAAATTACAGGCACAAAAAAGCGCGGTTCTCCGCGCTTATTTAAAGTATTAACGGTTATACAGAGCCGTTAATTGGTCCATGTCCGTGGTTAACATGTGGGTTTTGCCCGCGCTGGCGCAGTAAATGGTCCATTAGTGTAGTGGCCATCATTGCCTCAGCAATAGGAATTGCACGAATACCAACACACGGATCGTGACGCCCTTTGGTGATCATCTCTACTGCTTCGTTTTCAGTATTAATGCTTTTACCTGGAATAGTGATACTTGATGTAGGCTTAAGCGCAATTGAGGCAATAATATCTTGCCCTGTAGAAATACCAGCAAGTACGCCACCTGCGTGGTTTGAGGTAAAGCCTTCTGGGGTTAACTCATCACGATGCTCTGAGCCTTTTTGCTCAACTACATCAAAGCCATCACCAATTTCTACACCCTTAACGGCGTTTATGCTCATGAGTGAATGTGCAATCTCAGCATCTAGTCTATCAAATACAGGCTCGCCTAATCCTACTGGTACATTGCTAGCCACAACTTTTACTTTAGCGCCCACTGAGTCACCTTGCTTTTTAAGGTCTCGCATATACTCATCAAGCGCTTCCAGCTTACTTGCATCAGGGAAAAAGAATAAGTTGTTTTCAACTTCATCCCAGTCGTAGCTTTCGGCTTTTATTGGCCCTAGTTGGCTTAGGCATGCTTTTACTTCAATACCATGAAACTGCTTTAAGTATTTTTTAGCAATGGCGCCTGCCGCTACACGAATTGCGGTTTCACGCGCAGAAGAGCGACCACCGCCGCGATAATCGCGCAGGCCGTATTTGTGCCAGTAAGTGTAATCGCCATGACCTGGGCGAAACACATCTTTAATTTTACCGTAGTCTTTTGAGCGCTGATCGGTATTTTCGATAAGTAAACCAATGCTGGTGCCTGTGGTTTTGCCTTCAAAAACGCCTGAAAGAATTTTTATTTGATCGTCTTCTCGGCGCTGCGTTGTATAACGGCTTTGCCCAGGTTTACGACGGTCTAAATCAATTTGTAAGTCGGCCTCTGTGATCTCAAGGCCCGCGGGAGCACCATCTACAACACCGCCTAGAGCAACGCCGTGGCTCTCACCAAAGGTGGACACTTTAAACAACTGCCCTATGCTATTACCTGCCATTAACTTTCCTCATTCCTAATGACTACAAAAGTTGCCGAGCATGTGCTCGGCTTAAAATTTATTCAGCAAAATACGTATCAAGCTGCGCTTTGCTTATTACAAATACACCTAAGCCACCTTGCTCAAACTCAACCCACTCAAAGGGTGCGCCCGGATACAAGGCATCCATATGTACCATAGAGTTACCAACTTCTACAAATAACAAACCGTTATCAGTTAGATGATTGCTTGCATGCTCTAAAATAGTACGTGTAACGTCTAAGCCATCATGGCCAGATGCTAAACCAAGCTCAGGTTCATGATGAAACTCACGTGGTAGATCAGCCATGTCTTCAGCATCAACATACGGTGGGTTGGCTACTATTAGGTCATACTTTTGCCCTGGCACACCACTAAATACATCTGACTGAATAGGCAGTACGCGGTCGCTTAGCATATAGTCGTTTATATTTATATCTGCTACTTCAAGCGCTTCATACGATATATCAACCGCATCTACTTGCGCCGTTTCAAACGCCTGAGCAAGCGCAATGGCAATACAAGCAGAGCCTGTGCATAAATCTAAAATACGGTTAACGCTTTGCGGCTGCTCAAGCCACGGTGAAAACTTATTAGCAATAAGTTCTGCAAACGGCGAGCGCGGAATAAGCACACGCTCATCGACATAAAATGGCATGCCCGCAAACCAAGCAGTGTTTGTTAAATATGGCACCGGCGTGCAGTCGTTTATACGCTCTGCGATTAACCCTGCTAGGCGGTTTTTTTCTGTACTTGTTAACCGCGCATGCATTAACTCTTTGGGGGCATCAATAGGTAAACTTAAAGCGGGAAGTAATAAGCTAACGGCTTCATCCCACGCGTTATCTGTGCCATGTCCAAAAAATATTCCACTACTTGCAAATTGGCTTGTAGTCCAGCGTAACCAGTCATGTAACGTTGACAGTTCTGCAACAGCTTCATCAAGTGTTGCTTCTTCTATTTGTAAATCACTCATATTTTTTACCTGTTTTAGCTAACTGACTGTTTTGAGTCTTTGCAACGATTGCATTGCCTAACTGTGCTGAGCAAATTACAATTGCCCCTCACCTTTATATTGTACCGCCTTTTGCGCTGCGTTTTTACGTTTTTTTGTTTAGGTAAAATTTATGAAAAAAGACATCTCATCACAATCGTCCCTAAGCAATGACGACATTGACCTTTTTCGCCAAACAATTACAGGCGCTAAGGTGCTTAAACAAGATACCCATAGGTTTGATACAAAACCTAAAGTGTCACAAGCGAAGCAATTTGCCCAGCAAAAAAAGCAGGTTGAGTCTGAATTTTTCTTTTCTGACGAATATATCCCCGATATAGACACAAATAGCACCATTAACTATGTGCAAAATGGTCACGACTCTTTTTTAGCAAAACAGTTGCGACGCGGCGACTTTGCGCCCGATTTAACACTCGACCTGCATGGGCTTAATAAAGAACGTGCAAAAGATGAACTCGCAGGGCTTATTCACGAGTGCAAAAAACAGCATTATTACTGCGCGTGCATAGTGCATGGCATTGGTGAGCGTGTTTTAAAACACAAAGTACCGCAGTATTTGGTACAGCACCCTGATGTAATTGCCATGCATCAAGCACCGCTAGAATATGGCGGGCGCGGTGCCGTGCTGATTTTAATTGATTTACCACAAAGTGATGAGTTTAGACGCTAATTAAAGGAAGAATACGTGCAAATTTTTTCGATTATTTTTCCCTTAATTTTTATTGTCGCACTGGGCTACACCTGTTGTTATTTTAAGTTTTTTAATCAGCAGCATATTGCCGGCTTAAGTAAATTTACTTTTTATGTGAGCTTACCCGCCTTTTTAATGCTCAATATGTCGCAAATAAATTTGCATCAAAGTATTAGCCTCGAAGCATTTTTAAGCTTTTATATTCCTGTATTAGCGGTATTTGCTTTGGGCATACTTATTGATAGGCACTATTTAACTAAACAAGCCAATGCTGGAAATTATCAACAGCATAGTGTGTTTGGTCTTGCTGGAAGTTATTCAAATATGGTGTTAGTGGGTATACCCATTGTTATTGCTTCACTTGGCAAAGACATGATTGCTATCGCCTTTATGATCATCACATTTCATAGCACGCTGCTTTTTGCGTTAACTTATTTAATAGGCGCGAAAGGAAACACAGCTGACTTCTCGTGGGCAAAATTTGCTAAAAACATGGTCCTTAACCCTATTGTGTTAAGTATTGGCTGTGGATTACTTTTAAATGTGTCGGGAATTACATTATTTGCTAATTTAGCCAATGCCTTAGAGCTACTTGCAAGCCCTGCGATTGCATGTGCTTTATTTGTGTTAGGCGCTAATTTGGTGTTTTATAAGGTGGCAGCAAATTGGCAGCCGGCCCTTATTTCATCACTATTAAAAATACTGATTTTGCCTGCTGCTGTGTGTGTAGCAGCTACGTGGGTGTTTGCATTAGATACGCAAATTCGTAACGTACTGGTATTGCTAAGTGCCTCGCCTGTTGGCGTTAATGCGTATTTAATTGCAAGCCAATTAAATACGCATCAAGTTACACTCGCCGGTGCAGTGGTGCTTTCAACGGTGCTTAGTGTAGTAAGCTTTTCGTTTTGGCTTGCTGTGCTTTTATAACAACACTTATTTAAGTGCGGCCACTACCGAAATTTCTACTAATAGTGCATCGCGCGCCATTTTAGCTTCAACACAGGCGCGTGCTGGTGCATAACCTTCTGGTACCCATGCATCCCAAACCGCATTCATATCGGCAAAATATTCCATGCTTTTAACGTAAATAGTTGCGCTGAGCATATGCTTTTTAGAACTCCCCGCCTGCTCAAGTAAGGCCTCTACTTTATCGAGCATTGTTTGCGTTTGCTCTGTTATGTTTTGCTCTGCGTTGCTGCATACTTGTCCGCACAAATAAACGGTTCCATTATGCTTAACTATACGGCTCATGCGCGCACCTGTTTCAAGGCGTTCTATACTCATAGTTATCTCTTTTTTCTATATATTGGCAGGCGCGTTGATATTAATATATTCACTGCGCTGTGAGGTTTCATCGTACTGAATTACAGCAACCGCCGCGGTGTTAAAAATAGGCATATTACCCGGGGTGAGTTGATCAACTATATAGCTGACAATAGGCATATGGGCGACCACCAACCAGGTATTGCACTGGGGGTGCATAGCAATAAGTGTTTCTAAATAGTCAGCTGCTATTTGTGGCTTTCCCTCAGGAATAATATCGCTACACGTTTCACTAAATTTGAATACATTGTTTTTCTCGACTTCTTTAGCTGTTTGCTGTGCCCGCGAGTAAGGACTTACCAACAAAGCGTCAACAGAAAAATGTTGGTGTAACCATAAGCCCATTTTTTCTGCCTCTGCATGGCCTTTCGGTGTTAGATTTCTTGCTGCGTCGTTAGCTTGCATCGGTGTTGCTTCGCCGTGGCGCATAATTAAGATTGTTTTCATAAATAATCAACCGATTAATGAATATAAAACAGTAGCCAGTTTGCCCATTTGTCCGCTATATTAACTATTATTCCAAAGAATAATTCTCTCATGATATTCAGGTAAATCTTTTCGCTATTTTTCGCTGTCCTGAAGCTATCATCTGTTGTTAACAAGTAAACGTTTAGTTTCAGGAGCATCATTTGAATATCAGCCGCAATGATAACAGAGCATACCGCGCCATTACACTCGACAATGGGCTAAAAGTATTATTAGTGCAAGATAAAGATTCAACTAAAGCCGCTGCTTCTATGGCCATAAACGCTGGCCATTTTGATGATCCCCTTGATAGACAAGGCCTAGCACACTTTTTAGAACATATGCTTTTTTTAGGTACCGACCAATACCCTGATTCTGGAAGCTTTAATAATTTTGTTTCACAAGCTGGCGGCAATACTAACGCATGGACCGGCACTGAGCACACTTGTTATTTCTTTGATATTAATAATCAAGCACTTGAAGGTGCACTTGCACAGTTTAGCCGTTTTTTTATAGCCCCATTATTAAACCCAGCAGAAACCGAAAAAGAGCGTAATGCCATCGACGCTGAGTTTAAATTAAAAATAAAAGACGACGGTCGGCGCATTTATCAGGCTCATAAAGAAACCGTAAACCCAGCCCACCCTTTTGCAAAGTTTTCTGTTGGCAATTTACAAACACTTGCAGATAGAGAACGCTGTATAAGTGACGAGCTCAGAGACTTTTTTACTAACCACTATCAAGCACAGTGGATGACACTAGTGATATGCGCGAATGAACCGCTCGATACACTAGCACAGTGGGTACAACATTACTTTAGCCCTATCAAAGGGGATAAAGACCAAGTAAAGCCCGCTATCAATGAACCTTTGTACCGCGCACAAGACATAGGCAAAATACTGCATATAGAACCACATAAGCACATGCAAAAGCTTATAGTTAGTTTTGCTATGCCAAATATTGATGACTTTTACCGACACAAAACGGTAAGTTTTATAGCCCACCTACTAGGCTACGAAGGCGCAGGCTCGCTGTACTCTATTTTAAAAGAACAAGGGTGGATTAACGCCCTTTCTGCCGGTGGCGGTATAAATGGCAGTAACTTTAAAGATTTTAACATTAGCATGGCCCTTACCGATGAAGGCATTGAATACTTTGAAGACATAATAGAAATTGTGTTTGAGTATATTTGCCTAATCAACGACAACACCGACAAACTACCGCGCCTGTATCAAGATAAAAAAAACCTGTTACAAATTGCGTTTGATAACCAAGAAAAATCGCGCTTAATTGATTGGGTAAGTAACCTGAGTATTAATATGCAGCACTACGACGAAGCTAACTATGTGCAAGGCGATTACTTAATGGAGGGTTTTAATAAAGCCGCTCACGAAATGGCTATGCAATGGCTTACCCCACAGAATATGCGCTTGGTACTTATTCACCCAGGCGTTGAGGCAGAGCACACAACCGCGTGGTACAACACCCCTTACAAAGTTGAGGCAATTTCGCCGCATTGGCTGGAGTCGCTTTCACATATAAATAAACCCTTAAACACCATGCTGCTGCCTACAGCAAATCCTTATTTAACAAAAGAAGTGGTGTTATATGAAGTCGAAAAACCACAAACAAAGCCTGTATTGTTAGTTAAAGAGCCTGGTTTTGATTTTTGGTTTAAACAAGACAACACCTTTAGAGTAGCCAAAGGTCATTTTTATTTAGCAATGGACTCGCACTTTGCAGTAAAAGATGTAAAACACATGGCCTTAACTCGCCTTTTTAGCGACTTATTTATGGACAGTGTCGGTGAGCAATTTTACCCTGCAGAACTAGCTGGGCTTAGTTATCATTTAACCTCACATCAAGGCGGGCTTACGCTTCACACCGCGGGGCTATCCACGAGTCAGTTAGAGTTAGTGGAGCAATTACTTGATGCACTGTTTAATGTTGATATTTGCGCCCGTCGCTTTGCTGAATACAAAAAGCAACTGGTAAGACACTGGCGAAACAGTAACCAAAATAAGCCCGTAAGTGAGCTATTTAGCGTGTTAGGGGCTAAAATAATGCCATGGAATCCGCAGCCTAACGAATTAGCTACAGCACTTAAAAATACGTGTTTTCAGCAATTTAACGAATTTCGAGTCGACTTTTTTAAAGCTTTACATGTTGAGTCCTTTTTACATGGTAATTGGCAGCATACAGATGCAAAAGTGTTCCATAAAAAAGTGGCTGAACATCTAAAAAGTGCCGCTGCTATTGAAGATTTAACACGCCCGCTGCATGAAATAGATCAAGTAACCCGCTGTCAGCTTGAACTGCCTTGTAGCGACCACGCTATGGTTATTTATTATCAGGCGCAAACCTCTGATGTAAATGAAAAAGTAAAATTAATGGCGCTTAATCATCTAATAAACCAAGATTACTTTAATGAACTGCGAACAACCCAGCAACTAGGATACTTAGTTGGCACAGGTTACGCCCCTTTTAACACCCGAGCCGGTATCGCTTTTTATATACAATCACCAAAATTTGAAGCTCAAACCCTGCTGCACAGACATAATCATTTTGTAAGCCAATTTATTGCCAACCTAGACGCCCTAGGTGAAACATCATGGCAGCAGCATAAACAAGGGTTAGCAACTCACATAGCTGAAAAGGATAAAAACCTACGGTTACGTTCACAGCGCTTTTGGCTTGCAATAGGTAATAAAGATCATAACTTTCATATGCAAAAACGCCTGCTAGAGGCTCTCCATACGCTTACCCTTGAGCAAATAAAGGCCTATACAATGGCTACTTTTGCAGACGATAGACCAAGGTATGAGTTATTAAGTAGCGCAAAAGTAAATAAATCGCAAAAAATGCCGCTTTGCTCGCAATCTCTTTGACTCTAAAGGAGGCATGATTTAAATTATTGTTTGTTAATTAGTAGTAATAAAACAAATGATAAAAATAACAATAATAAAATGTAGTTTTTGCTGGTTGCTGCTAAGCCTATCACCCGCAGCGGTTGCCTTTGAACACGCCTTTAATATAGATACCCACACTGTTTTAACTGTTTCCAGCGCCCTCCTCGCGCTGGCTTTGCCGTATCTATTATTGGTAATTTATAAATTAAAGCGCTCTCGACTGCAGCATAGCCTCTCGGAAAAACGCTTAAAAAGCACCGTTGAAGGCAGTGGTGATACACTTTGGGATTGGAATATAAAAACAGGCGAAGTTATTCGCATTAACGACAAATACATGATGGACTCAACAACGTTAATGGGCTTTCCGCCAAACAAAAGCTTAATTCACCCACACGACATTGCTTCAGTAGAGCATTTACTAAAAAAACACTTTGCTCAAAAGTCTGCTTTTTTTGAAGCCACTTACCGCATTAAAGACACCTTTGGCCACTGGCACTGGGTATTAGACCGCGGAAAAATAATAGAAAAAGATGCTAACTTAGCCCCACTGAGGATGACTGGCACAGTGCGCGATATTTCAGTGTTAAAATCAACACAAGAGCGTCTCAATTTATTTGCTAAGTGTGTTGAATCTCTTACTGATGCACTCGCTATCTATGATAAAAACTTTAACTTAGTTGATATAAACCCCAGCTTTTTAACCCTGTTTGGTGGCGTTAGAGAGCAGTACCTTAAAAAGCCTTTTAACTTACCTGGTTACGATAAAAGCTATGTAGAAAACATTAAAAATATAGTACGAGAGCGTGAACGAATTCAACAAGAGGTAAAACTGCGCAATAGTGAGCGAGTTTTACTACCTATAGAAATTTCTATTGATGAGATAAAAAACGCTCAACACCAAATAACAAACTATGTCGTGGTTTATTCAGATTTAACTGAACGTAAAAATGCACAATCGCAGTTACATAATTTATCAAATAGAGACCGCACGACCAGTTTGCCAAATAGAAATTTATTTTTTACCGACCTACAAAAGCTAGTAAAACAAAACACCCATCACGCCCTTTTGGTATTTGATTTAGATAACTTTAAAAAGATAAATGATTCATTAGGCCACCAGCTAGGCGACAGCCTATTAGCAAAACTGGCTATGCGATTAAATAAATTAACTCGAGAGAATGATGTTTTTTACCGCCTAGGAGGTGATGAATTTGCCTTAGTCATGGCAGATACTAATGATATTCATGTTATTACTCGCATGGCAAAGCAATTTTTAGCCGCTATTGCCACCCCATTTAAAATGGCAGGCCATGAGCTTGCGATTACCTCAAGCGTAGGCATAGTGTTATTCCCTGAAGATGGCAGTACGCCAGAACTACTGTTAAAAAACGCTGATACCGCTATGTATCACGCTAAAAAGAAGGGTAATAGTTATCTTTTTTTTAACGACACTATGAACCGCCAAGCGGTTAAACGCTTACAAATAGAAAACCTAATGCGCTTTGGTCTAAAAGAAAACCATTTTGAAGTGTATTACCAACCAAAAATGAATATTCGCACAGGTAAACTCACCGGAATGGAGGCATTAGTGCGCTTTATAACGCCCAAAAAAGGCGTTATTAGCCCCGGCGTTTTTATTCCTATTGCAGAAGAAACCGGGCAAATTATAGAAATTGGTGAGGTGGTTTTAAACAAAGCGTGTCGCGATGTAAAGCAGTGGCTAGACGATGGGCTATTTAGCGGCCGCGTTGCAGTTAACTTGTCGGCTAAGCAGTTTAGCTTACCAGATTTAACAACCCGTATTGACGTGATCTTACAAAAAAACGAACTCCCCTCTTACTTTTTAGAGCTGGAAATTACCGAAGGCACCGTAATGGACGACCCACAAGAAGCCATTGCAATTATGCGCTCGCTAAGTGCCCGTGGTATTCATTTAGCCATGGACGATTTTGGCACAGGTTATTCATCTTTAGCGTACTTAAAACAATTTCCGCTCAATACCTTAAAAGTAGACAAAGCATTTATTGATGACATGACCACCGAACGAGGCCGTAATATGGTTGACTCTATTGTGACGATTGCACAAAACCTCGATTTACATGTGGTTGCTGAAGGTGTGGAGCAAGCAAGCCAAATTGACATACTTAAAACGCTAAATTGTGAAACGGTGCAAGGCTATTTCTATTCTAAACCGCTTTCAAAAGATGAATTTACCGCGTTTTTGAAACAGCAACAAAGTAACTCTACGCCAAGCCTTATTAGTGCTAATAAACACTTAGCGCAAATAAGATAATGCCATGGGGCAAATACACAAATTGGCTTCTACATTGTGTATGCAAGCACCTGTGTACGGAAAAGCAAACATCTTCTCCATTAAACTTAAAAGCAAAGCTACGTATTTTAGGGCAAATAGGCCCGTTTAATCAGACGAATTAGTAGCGGGTCTGGCTATCAGCTTATATAAATTAAGTATTGATATAGATTGTGATTACTTAGTTTATAAAATTTTGGCATAAAAAAGCCGGCATAACGCCAGCTTTATCATATAGCTTGGGCTACTTTTCAGCGCGGCCCATAAATTTGTGCTCAGCCGTATTAATACGGATACGGTCGCCCGTAGAGATATGCTCAGGCACCGAAATGGTTAAACCCGTGCTCAGACGTGCAGGCTTAGAGCGCGCACTCGCAGAAGCACCTTTGATTGAAGGGTCAGTCTCTTCAACAACCAACTCTACGCTCGATGGCAAATCTAAACCTACAGGCGAGCCATCAATCACAATAACATGTACGCCTTGCGTTTCTTCGTTAACGAATTGAATTTCTTCTGCTATTGCCTCTTTATTTAAGTTATATGGCGTGTAGTCTTCATTATCCATAAACACGTATTCATCGCCATCAATGTATGAAAGCATTGCTTCGCGGCGAGTTAAATCTGCTAGGGTTAGCATGTCGCTGTCTTTGAAGGTTTCGTCTACTTTTGCACCTGTTACTACATCGTATAAACGCATACGGTACAAACTACCGCCTGCACGACCTTGTGGTACTGAACGTACAATATCTTTAACTACCAACACACGATTATTAAACTCAATCGCGGTTCCTTTTTTAACGTCACTCGCCTTTGGCATGGGGGTTTTCCTATTATTTTTTTGATTGCCAGAAACATACCACGAACTGGGTATTGTTCAACTAAAAATACGTTAATTTGGGGCTGCATTTGATATAGACTTGCAAAATTTTAATTTAAAACTAAATACCTATAATCAAAAGCGAAAAAAACTGCTATGGTATCTCTACCGAGTATGACTTCAAGGATTGGATCATGGACCAAAACACAGTACATGAGTATTTAGTAAAGAAGCCCTTGGTGCAAGTGACAAAACCATTTGCTCAAGAGGTTGATGTTTATAAAGTAAATCATAAAATGTTTGCCACCCTTGCCTTAGGTAATGATGGAGACGTTAATGATGATGGAGATCCTATTTGGTGGCTTAATTTAAAGTGCGATCCCGATGAAGCACTTAAATTGCGTGATATTTTTCCTGCGGTGATCCCTGGCTATCATATGAACAAGCGGCTTTGGAATACGGTGATATTAGATGGCTCTATTCCACAAGGCGAAATTGAAAGAATGATCGATAATTCGTTCAAATTAGTTGTTGAGAATATGCCAGAAAAAGACCGTAAAGCAATTGAAGCACATCTATAGAAACCACCATCACGGGCTAGCTTGCTAGCCCTATTTGCTACAACTTTAATGTGTATATCAAATCATCATAACGTGTATTATTAATAGTATGCGCTTGCGTATTAGTGCCCGTTAACGTTAGTCCACACTTTTGTAATACTTTTTCAGAGCCTATATTCCCCTTTGTAACCACGGCTTTAAACTGTGTAATACCCCATTGTTGCCATGCCCACTCAATCACGGCACGCAGTGACTCACTGGCAAAGCCTTGATTAAAATACGCGGGTAAAAACAAATAGCCTAGCTCAGCTTGCTCAAGCTCGTACGTAAACCCCGTAACACCCATGGGCTCATTTGAACGCTTATCAAATACGACAAGGCAAAACGGATGAGTAGAAGTGCTATCCCAGCTTTTTAAACGTTGTTCAAATCGACTGCGTACAAACGCTTCACTGGGCATATCGTAGCAATAACGGATCACGGTTGAATTTTGATGTAACTGCAAAAATAATGGCCAATCACTGCTTTGAAGTGGGCGCATTGCTAGTCGTGCTGTAAACAACTGCATAATGATTTACCTCTTATCTGCTTAGCTGCAAATTAAGCTAACATAATTTATAGCAAGCAACTTAATTATAAGCCTTATTTGAAGGTAAAAAACCTGTCGATAACTAAATAAAGACTGGCAATCTAAGTTTATAAATGCACGTTTTTAACACAGTATGCACCGAGGTTAGCCCTAAAGAATAATTGCTTATCATTGCGCCCTAGTATTCTATATTTACAAATAGCAGGTATAAAAAAACCGCATATAATGCGGTTTTTTTAATCAAGCTGTTTTACGAGTCTTGCTTTGGAGAGTCAACGCTCTCTTCTTGAGGTTGCTCATCAGCAGGCTCTGCTTCTATTGCTTGTTCAGCAACAGGTGCTGGGCTTAGCTCAGTTGTAACAGGCTGCGTTTGATAAAACTTAGCGTCTGATTCAGCCATACTTACTAACGTATCGCACGGAGCAAAGTTCGCATTGCTATTAGCCAAAGTAGACATTTCAGAGCTAACCTTACTTGCGCCCAATTTATCCATGTAGCTAAACGGTCCACCTAAAAACGGTGGGAAGCCAATGCCAAATATAGCGCCAATATCGCCATCACGTGGGCTGGCAATAATGCCATCGTCTAAACAACGTACTGCTTCGTTAAGCATTTGTGATACACAACGCTTAGCAATCTCGCTTTTATTTAAACGCGGAGCAGGTGTCACACCTAATAGCTCATACACTGACTCGTCAACTTTTTTGCTCTTTTTATCGTACTCATAAAAACCACGACCCGTTTTACGGCCTAGGCGTTTTGAATCAATCATACGAGAAAATGCATCTGGCGCTTTAAATCGCTCGCCTAATTCTTTTTCAAGAATTGGGGCAATTTTAGAGCCTATATCGATCCCTACTTCGTCAAGTAAAGCAAGCGGCCCCACTGGGAAGCCAAACTCTACAAGTGCTGCATCTATTTTTTCAATTGGCTCACCGGCAAGCATTAAATTAGCCGCTTCATTTACATAAGGCGCTAAAATACGGTTTACGTAAAAACCAGCCATGTCTTTTACCACAATGGGCGTTTTACCTTGCTTACGAGCAAAGTTAACTACACGTGCTATGGTCTCTTGTGACGTGCCTTCATGTGGAATAATTTCCACTAGTGGCATTTTTTCAACTGGCGAGAAGTAATGCAGACCAATCACGTTTTCTGGACGCTGCGCCTGCGCTGCAATTTGTGAGATAGGCAGTGATGACGTGTTACTAGCAAAAATAGTATTGCTTTGACATTGCTGCTCTATATCAGCAACCATACCTTGCTTTAAGGCTAGGTCTTCAAATACAGCTTCCACTACTAAATCAATGTGTTTAAAGCCGCTGTAGTCAGTAGTACCGGTAATACGGTTCATGGTTAACTGCATATCAGCTTTAGACATAATACGGCGCTTAAGGCGCTTATCTAAAATTTTGTAGGTGTAGTTCATAGCATTACTAATGCCCTGCTCTGCTACATCTTTAATACGCACAGGTACCTTGGCTTTTACTGCGCTTACATGCGCAATACCAGCCCCCATTAAGCCACCACCTAAAACGGCAGTTTTACTGATAGCCGGCGCATCATCGCTGCGCCACTCTTTTTTCATTTCCGTGGTTGCAAAGAAAATACTACGAAGCGCTTTAGATTCATCACTCATTACAAGTGTTGCAAAACTTTCAGCTTCTGTTTTGTATGCTTTTAATTTATCAAGCTCTACATTTGCACGCACAGCCTTAATAATTGCAAGCGGTGCAGGGTAATGTCCGCCGGTTTTTTTAAGTACGTTTTCTTTCGCCTTTTTAAAGATAAAGTTACGACCAAACGGGTTCGACTCTAATAATTTGCTTACTTTATCAAGCTTAGGCTCTTTATCTGCTGGCTTTTTCTTAGCTGCAAATTCTTTAGCAACTTTTAACAATACACTTTGTGGCACAACGTCGTCTAATACGCCCGCTTTTTTAGCTTGCTTAGGGCGAATCTGCTTACCTGTTAGCATCCACTCTAGCGCTTTTTGAATGCCTACAATTTTAGTTAAACGCTGCGTACCGCCACCACCTGGTAATAAACCAAGTTGTACTTCAGGCAGACCTACTTTAGTAATATCGCTATCCGTGCCTACGCGGTAATCACACGCTAAAGCAAACTCTAAACCACCACCAAGCGCCGCACCATGAATTGCGCTAACCGTTGTGTAAGGTAGCTTTGTCATATCAAAAAAGGCTTGATGACACAGCTCACTGATTGCTAAAGCATCTTCACGTTTTTGCACGCTATCAAGCATTTTTACATCAGCGCCCGCGATAAAATTATCGCTTTTACCACTAATAAATACCATACCCTTTACTGACTCTTGCTTGGCTTCTTCAAGTAAAGCTTTTAAGTCATCAGCGAATGAGTCGCGCAGGGTGTTCATTTTTTCACCCGGCACATCAATGGTTACTACGGCAATTTTGTTTTCATCTACCGTTAAATTAAATACTGAATCTGACATTACGCGCTCTCCAATACAAAGGCTGCACCTAAACCACCAGCAGCACACGCTGTTGTTAATGCTAAACCGCCACCACGACGTTTAAGCTCGTGTAAGCTTTGCGTAATTAAGCGAGCACCTGTTGCAGCAAATGGGTGACCATATGCTAAAGAGCCGCCGTTAACGTTAAACTTATCCATGTTAATTTCGCCAATTGCTTTGCTACGACCAAGTTGCTCTTGCGCAAACTTATCTGATGCAAACATTTTCATGTTAGCCAGCGCTTGTGCTGCAAATGCTTCATGCATTTCAATTAAATCTAAATCAGCAAGCGTAATACCTGCCCTATCAAGTGCGATAGGCGTTGAATGCGCTGGGCCCATTAGCATATCTTGCTCTACACCAATTGCCGAGAACGCAAAACTGCGTACATAACCTAAAATTTCGTAGCCTAGTGCTTTTGCTTTGCTTTCGCTCATCATCAGTACGGCAGCTGCACCATCGGTTAAGGGTGTTGCGTTTGCTGCGGTAACCGAGCCATGTTGGCGGTCAAATACTGGTTTAAGCTTAGCGTAGCCTTCAACGGTAGAATTTTTACGGATGTTATTATCTTCTTCAATAAAGCTTTTATATGGCGGCAAGTGCGCCGTCATAACTTCATCTTTTAACTTGCCATCTGCCCATGCTTGGGTTGCAAGCGAATGCGAGCGATGCGCGAGTGCATCTTGATCTTCACGGCTAATGTTGTGTGTTTTAGCCATTTGCTCAGCTGTTTGCCCCATAGAAAGGCCTGTCGAGTACTCAGCAACCGCTGGCGGTACTGGTAATAAATCTTTTAAACGCAGTTTTGAGAATATTTTCAAGCGCTGGCCTAAGGTACGCGCTTTGTTTAAATCAACTAAGCTACCTGCCAATTTTTTACTTACGCCAATAGGCAGCACTGAAGATGAGTCAGCACCACCAGCAATACCTACATTTACAGAGCCTGCCATAATAGACTCAGCTACATTGGCAATGGCCTGAAAGCTGGTAGCACACGCACGCGATACAGAATACGCATCTACACCTACAGGCATACCCGTACCTAATACTATTTCACGCGCAATATTTGGTGCTTCTGGCATTTGCACTACTTGACCAAATACAAGTTGATCGATTTCTGACTTGTCGAAATTTAATCGTTCAAGCATTTCGTTAACCACCAACTTACCCATATCAAGGGCCGGTACATGGTGAAACGCTGTTGCTTGTTTTGCAAAAGGAGTACGTAAGCCGCTAACGATGGCAATACGGTCGCCTTTTGGTGTTTTTAGTATATTTTGCTCAGACATTTATGCTCTCCCGCTGACAGGTCTGACCTGTTTGTTTTCCTCGATTCTAAACAACCCGTGTGCTAAAGCCAATAGATAAACACAAATTTATACAAAAGCACTAAAGCTAGATATACACATAGTGCTTAATATTGACTACCACAATAGGCTTTTTTACGCGTTTTTACAAAGATTTGTGGTACGCTAAAAACCGTTAAAAAATAACGAACTATTTTTAAAAATACAGTCTAACTCTTGAGTTACTCACTTATAAACCTTATAACTAGGTCAGTATTAATCACCTAAAAAAAATTAGGTACAAACCCAGCTGACGAGGAAGTCTATTTATTATGGCAGCTAACGCATTCAAACAATTAAAAACGTACTTAGATACACAAATTATTGGCCAGCCAGAGCTTACTCAAGCACTCCTTATTGCCATTTTAGCTGATGGGCACCTATTAGTAGAAGGCCCACCAGGGCTTGCAAAAACCCGTGCTGTTAACGCCCTTGCTAAAGGCATTGAAGGCTCGTTTCAACGCGTTCAGTTTACACCCGACTTATTACCTGCGGATGTCACAGGCACCGATATTTACCGCCAACAAACAAGTGAATTTGTGTTTGAAAAAGGCCCTTTATTTCATAACCTTATCTTAGCCGATGAAATAAACCGTGCCCCAGCAAAAGTACAATCAGCGTTATTAGAAGCCATGGCAGAGCGCCAAGTAACGGTAGGTAAAAACACCTACCCGCTTAGCGATTTGTTTATGGTAATGGCTACCCAAAACCCGCTGGAGCAAGAAGGGACTTACCCGCTGCCAGAGGCACAATTAGACCGCTTTTTACTACATTTAAGCATTGATTACCCAGGTGCAGAGCACGAGCTAGATATACTGCGGTTAACCCGTGGTGAAGCGCTTAATGAACACCAAGCGGTAATGCAGCAAATTACCCAAAGCGACTTATTTGCCGCTCGCCAAGCTATTTTAGGTTTGTATTTAGCCGAGCCGCTTGAGCAATATTTAGTACAGCTTATTATTGCAACTCGTGAAGGGGCTAAGTTTGATGAGCAACTTGGCCGTTGGATTGAGTTTGGCGCAAGCCCCCGTGCCACCATTGCACTTGATAAATGTGCCCGTGCCCACGCTTGGTTACATGGCCGCGACTTTGTAGCACCCGATGACATTCAAGCCGTTGTACATAATGTTCTGCGCCATCGTATTATTTTAAGCTACGAAGCACAGGCTGATGGCATTACTAAAGATCAGGTAATAAGCCGCATTGTTGAACTTGTAGCCGTACCCTAAGTTATGCAAACACAATTAGACTCAAAGGCGTGGCTAAAGCAAAGCCATAGCCACGGTGTAAATTTAGCGTTAAAAGAGCTTATGTATTACAAAGCAAAAGCGCAATTGCTAGAGCTTGCACCAAAAGTTAAAATTAAAAACAGTTTAGCTGGGCAATACCTTGCGCCTCACAAAGGCCGAGGCATGGAGTTTGCCGAAGTACGCCATTACCAGCAAGGCGATGACATTCGCTCTATTGACTGGCGAGTAACAGCGCGTACCGGCGAAACCCATACAAAGCTTTTTCAAGAAGAAAAAGAGCGCCCTGTGTTTGTATTTACTGATTTTTCAAACTCTATGCTATTTGGCTCAAAGCTGCTGCTTAAGTCGGTACAAGCTGCGCACATTAGCGCGCTCGTTGCTTGGTCGGCGTGTCAGCGCGGTGATAGAATTGGCGGCATTGTGTTTAACCAGCACTCGCATTTAGAACTTAAGCCAAGCGCACGCGAAAAAGCCGTTCTTAAACTTTGCCATAACCTATGCGACAACCACCAACAAGCACTTAACAATATAGACAAACAACCCACTAACAACTTTAGCGATAATTTAAAACGCCTTAACCATTTAGCAAAACCTGGCAGCTTGGTGTATTTAGTCTCTGATTTTAATGCCCTAGATGATGCAAGCTTTAAGCAATTAGAAATTTTAAGCCGCCACTGCGAGCTGATAGGCTGTCATATAAGTGACCCATTTGAGCATCAGCTCCCTGCGTTTAAACAAACTGTAACGGTAAGTGCAAATAATCAAGACTTTGCCCTTCCACTAATGGACAGTAATTTTAGAAAACGCTTTGCAAAAAATGCCGAGCACGCATTTAGTACTCGCCTTAACCGCTTAACTAAATCAGGCCTTAATTTAATATCATTCAATGCAGCCAGCCCGCTTGAACTGCAATTAGTGAGAAAGTAACCATGCAATCCAATCCACTCGACGGCCTGCACGACATAATAGCACCAAGCCAAGTAAGTTGGTGGCCACTCGCTCCTGCTTGGTGGGTTATTATTACCCTGTTATTTATATTAATTTGTGCAGCTGCTTTTTGGTTTTACAAAAATCACAAATTTAAAAAGCCAAAACGTTACGCAATAGATTTAAGTAAAACAGAACAAAACCCGCTCACCCTTCATATTATTTTAAAGCGCCTTGTTATTGAGTATTACGACAAACGCCTAGCTGCACAGTCAACCACTAATTGGTGCAATACGCTTAATGCGTTAACAGGTTTAAGCTTTAGCGAGCAGGAAATACTCAGCCTGTATAACACCGAGCAAGCAAACAAAGAACTAACCGACAAGTTTCGCCAAGGTATTAAACAATTTAAGTTAAAGGAGTCAGTACATGTTTGAATTTAGCTGGCCCTGGTTATTTTTATTACTGCCGCTGCCTTTATTACTTTTATTATTAAAGCCAGCTGCAAGTAGCGCACAAACGCGCCTTCGCATTCCTAGCTTTGCTCAACACAATTTAGCCACACACAGCTTTGAACAAGGCACACGTAAGTTAAGTATTTTTGAATGGACTTTATGGTTATTACTGGTAACAGCGGCTGCAAACCCAACGTGGTTAGATGAGCCTATTTCATTACCTAATGAAGGACGCGATATAATGCTTGCGGTCGATTTATCAGGCTCGATGACCGAACAAGACATGGCCTACAACGGCCAATATGTTGATCGCCTCACTATGGTAAAAGCCGTATTGAGTGACTTTATAGAGCAGCGTCAAGGTGACAGGCTAGGGCTGATATTATTTGGCGATACCGCATTTTTACAAACGCCGCTAACTCGCGATGTTAAAACCGTAAGTAAAATGCTTAGCGAGTCTCAAATTGGCTTGGTAGGGCGCGCCACCGCTATTGGCGATGCGCTAGGTTTATCGGTAAAACGTTTTGCCAATAAAGATAAAAGTAACCGCATTGTGGTGCTATTAACCGATGGGCAAAACACCGCGGGTAATTTAAAACCTGAAGACGCCCTACTCCTTGCCCGCGAAGAAGGTATAAAAGTGTATACCATCGGGGTTGGCTCTGATAACCGACGCGGCTTTAGCCTTTTTAATATGGGCGGTATGAGTGGCGGCAGCTTAGATGAGAACCTATTAAAAGATATTGCTGAACAAACCGGTGGGCTATATTTTAGGGCCAAAGATGTAGCTGGACTTCAGCAAATTTACGCAGAGCTCGATAAGTTAGAGCCAATTAGCGCAGATGAGCAAACATTTCGCCCGCAAAGCTCATTGTTTTACTACCCACTACTTATTGCTATTTTGCTCATTAGTTTAAAAATACTGTTAAGCACCTTACGTGCATTAAAGGAGCCTAACTAATGGACTTTACATTTATTCGCCCCGCTGTTTTGTGGCTTTTGATACCAGCGCTGGCTTTGTTTTTTATCGCCTTTATTAAGTATAAAAAACAAAGCGCAGATAACCTAATAGCGATTCATTTGGCGCCGTTTATTATGAACGAGTCAAACACTAAAGCCAGCCAACCACTCTGGTTGGTTGCTGTATTTTGCTGTTTAGCGATTATGTTTAGTGCAGGCCCTAGCTTTGAAGAAAAACAGGTCCCTGTATTTCAAAGTAAAAGCGCTCGTGTAATTGTAATGGATATGTCGTACTCAATGTACAGTACCGATATAGCACCAAATCGTTTAATGCAATCGCGCTTTAAGGCACTCGATATGATTGAGCTGTTTAAAGAAGGCGACACGGCTTTAGTTGCTTATGCCGGCAGTGCCTATACTATTTCGCCACTTACAAACGATGCCACTACGCTTAGCAATTTAATTCCGAGTTTAAGCCCTGACATTATGCCCGATAAAGGCTCTAATGTTTTAGCTGGCCTTGATATGGCAAAGGAGCTTTTAACACAAGCAGGCTATATTGATGGCGATATAATATTAGTCACTGATGGCATAGACCAAGAAGAGCAAAGCGATATTACTAGCTTTACCAGTAATTCCTCTTATCGGCTAAATATATATGGCGTTGGCACAGAGCAAGGCGCGCCGATTAAATTACCTGAAGGCGGCTTTTTAAAAGACAGCTATGGTCAAATAGTCATTCCCACTATTAATATTAGCCGCTTAAAAAGCCTAGCGACGCGAAGTGGTGGAAAGTTTGCCCTTTACCAACCTAGCAGCAGCGACATAGCTACTTTTGCACCAAGTGCCAATAGTGAGTTATTAAAAGATGAAAAACAAAGCCATGCCCTTTGGCGTATAGACGCCGGTATATACGGGTTACTTATTTTACTGCCCTTAGGTCTTTATTTATTTAGAAGTGCAGCATTTTTAGGGGCCTTTTTGGTACTCAGCGTTTTGCCAACCCAGCAAGCAAGCGCATTAGAGCTCCCCTCTTTTTTAAAAAATACTGATCAGCAAGCACTTGATGCTTATAAAAATAAAGATTTTGAACAGGCCGCCAATGCCGACTCAAGCAGCTTAAAAGGGGCCGCATTGTACCAACAAGGTAATTTTGATGCCGCACTAGAAGCCTTTAGTAATGATAAATCAGCCACTGGTTTTTATAACTATGCCAACGCGCTTGCCAAATCAGGACAGCTAGAACAAGCCATAGATGCTTACAAACAAGCACAAACGTTACAACCTAACTTTAGCGAAGCCGCTGATAACCAAGCTTTGGTTGAGCAGTTGCTCGAGCAGCAACAGCAGCAACAGCAAGAGGGTGATTCGCAAGATAATCAGCAACAATCTGATCAAAGTGAGCAACAAAACAATCAGCAATCAGATCAAAGCCAACAAGGTGAAAATAGCGATTCTCAATCAGAGCAAAGCCAAGGCGAGCAATCACAAGATCAGCAAGGTGAGCCAAGTGATGAGTCTGACACTGAGCAAGACCAACAAAGTGCTGAGTCGGGTTCACAATCAGATAAACAAAATGAGCCAGACCTACAAACTCAGCCACAAGCTAATCAAGAGCAAAAACAGCCTGAGCAAACAAACGAAGAACAGGCTGAAAATGCTCAGCCGCAAACAGCGCAGCAGCAAACGTTAACAGATGAGCAAAAGCAAAACGCGCAACAAGCCGCGCAAGCACAAGCCCGTGAGCTCACCAACGAAGAGAAAGAAAAAGCCCAGCAGCTTAACCAGTTATTAAGAAAAGTACCGGACGATCCGGCAATTTTATTACGGAATAAAATGCAATTAGAAGCCCAAAAAAGACAATATCAACGTCGCCCTACAGGAGTAGAAAAATCATGGTAATGCGATTATTTTGCTGTTTATTGCTATTAAGTGCGATGCCATCATGGGCCGCCACCAAATTAGAGGCAAGTGTAGATAAAAACCCAGTCCTTGCTGGCGAGTTTTTTATGCTTAACATTTCAGTGGACGACACAATAAAAACCGAGCAACCCGACACCTCGGTGTTACTTAAAGACTTTGTCGTTGGGCCCACAAGTTTGAGTACGCGCACCAACATTATAAATGGCAGTATTAATAAGCAAACAACGTGGTCTGTAAAGTTAATGACCCGTAATGAGGGCGAATACACCATTCCAGCCTTTACCGTGGCCGGTTTAAGCTCGCAACCTATAAAATTAAAAGTGGCTAAACGCGCAGCCGATGCTGATAAAAATAACGATATTTTTTTAAAAACATCGCTCTCAAGTGACGCGTTGTTTGTTCAAGAAGCTGGCGTATATACGATTAAACTCTACCTAGCAAAAGAGCTACTTGATGGCAGTTTAAGTACACCAACCATGGAGGATGCCCAACTTACTCAATTAGGTAAACAAGCCGAAAGCTATGAGCTTGTAGATGGTAAACGTTATTTAGTGATCACCCGAGAATACTTACTACAACCGCAAAAAAGCGGCGTATATACGATTACAGGCCCTACGTTTCAGGGCCGTGTACAACAAAACTACCGCCAATTAGAGGTGTCTGCTTTAGGGGATGATCAGCAACTTGAGATAAAACCTATCCCAGCAAACTATAAAGGCGCATGGCTACCAAGTGAATTAGTTAATATTGATGAGCAGTGGCAACCTGATGAAAATACAGTAGAAGTTGGCACACCTATTACACGCACTATTACCTTAACCGCATTAGGGGTTACTAAAGAGCAACTGCCTGAAATTGATATGAAAACCATTGCGGGAATTCGCAGTTATCCCGACGAGGTAGAAACAAACAATGCAGTAAGAAACGGACGGGTTGTATCTCAGCAAACAGCGTCATTTGCGTTATTACCACAAAAAGCAGGTACCTACACCCTACCTGAAATAACATTGCCTTGGTATAACACCAAAATAAACCGTATTAGCTATGCTAAATTACCTGAACGTACTATAACCGTAACACCAAGCGCCAATGGTATAAACCCAAACACTGCTACAAACGACCCCCTTAATACAGGTGAGCCAAATTTGCCTGACAATAATCTAAGTAATACAGAGCAACTCAATACAGCAGTAGCCACGTCGCAAAGTGTTATTCCGCTTTGGTTAATTATTGTTGCCGTGCTGGGGTATATTTTTTGGATAATCACTGCAATTTTTTATTGGCTAAGCCGTTCTACTAATAATGAGCCAAAAAATAACAGTGCACCTGTAAATAAAGCCCAACCGCTTTCATTAAACGCGCTTAAAAATGCAGCTAAATCAAATAATCTCAATGCATTTTATAGCGAACTAAATGCGGTAGCGATTAAGCTTACGGGCAAAAAAGTGACTGCGATAGATACGTTAATACACAACATCAATAATGATGAACTGGCGACGCAGGTTAACCGTTTACAGTCAGCTCTTTATGCAAATAGCAGTGCAGATGTCGATCTTAATGCTATTATTAACATAATTGAGCAGCACCAAGTTCAACGTATAAAGTCGCAACAAGCTGTATTAAAAGACCTTTATTAACTAGTTTGATAAATTTAGGTCTTTTCATGCATTAAATAATAAATTTTAATTAAAAAAGTACTTATGCTTGGAAAGAAAAAATCAAATAATCAGGTCTTAGTTGATATGGCAGAGAAACAAAAGCGCTATGAAGCCTTGGTCCATGTATATAATAAGGAGCTTTATCGCTTTGCTTATTGGTTATGCCGTGACCCACATATTGCAGATGACCTAGTACAAGAAACGTTTTTACGTGCTTGGCGCTCGCTTGACTCATTATTGGACCAAAAAGCCGCCAAGCCGTGGCTGCTGACTATTTTGCGTAGAGAAAATGCACGTCGCTTTGAGCGCAAGCAATTTGACTACAGCGATGTAGAAAACGATACACTTGTCGATGAAACCAGTCATTCGTTAGATGATGAAATGGAACAAACGGTTATCCAACGCCAAATTGCGCTGTTATCTGATGAATACAGAGAACCCTTACTTCTGCAAGTTGTTATGGGGTGCTCTGGTGAAGAAATAGCAGAGATTCTCGATTTAAATAAAAACACGGTTATGACTCGTTTATACCGTGCCAGAAACCAACTTAAAGAGGCTTTAAGCCGTGATGATGAACAACTTAAAGGGGCATCAAAATAATGGATGAACTTGAGTTTCGTCGACGCACTATTGCGCAGCCAAACGATTTAGAAAAGGAGCTTTTAGAATTTGCTAAAGAAAGCTCTGAGCGACAAAACTTTATTAACGACATGAAAGACTTTGATAAACAAATTCAAGATGCGTTAGATGTGCCTGTGCCTGACAATCTTGCTGAGCGTATTCTTTTAAACACCTCGTTAAAAGAAAAAGCAATGCAAGAAGAGCAAGCAACTGGGGATAACGTTGTAGATGCACGCTCACGTTTTAAGTTTGACCGTGTTCACTTAGCCCTAGCCGCGTCTTTTTTTGTAGCTATTGGCGCATTCTTTTTTAGCACAGAGCAACACATTGCCCACGCAGCAGGTGAACATGCTTTAACCCATGTTTACCATGAAATTAGCGCCCTTGAAAAAACCAATGCTATTAGCCTACAAAGCGTTAACGATAAGCTTGCACTGCTAGGCGCTCATATAGAAGAGCTGCCTGGTAAGATTACTTATGCAATGTTTTGCGATTTCAAAGGAGAAAAAGGTTTGCACTTAATTTTTGAGTCAGACTTTGGCCCAATGACAGTGTTTATTGTTCCTTCTGAGAATAAGTCGTTTGGGTTTGGCGAAGATGATTTTCATGATTCTCGTTTTGCAGGGCATATTAATCGAGGCGAAAAAGCCGATACTATTTTAGTGGCAAATACCGGCGCGCCAATTAATGTGTACAACGAGCGGGTTACCAATGCTATTCGTTGGCTATAACTTTAATGTTATTTTAAAAGCGCTAAAATAAGCGCTTTTTTTGTGCCTATAAACAATTGCCACTGTTTACTTATCACTCGTTCACGTTGATTTTAAGCGTAATTTATTAAGTTCTACAACAAAGTAAATTATAATTCCTGCTCGATTTAAATTAAGGAATTTCATGAAGAACATCATCGTTATATTTTCTTTACTAGCACTACTTTGTACTGCCAGTTTTGATGTACATGCACGTAAAAAATTTGGTAGCAGCAAACGCGGCAAAACCCCAACAACTCAACAAACCGCACAAAAGCAAAAAGCTGACACGACAACACAAGCCCCGGCTACTAAAGCTAAGTCGAATAAAAAAGGCATAATGGCGGGCGTACTAGGTGGACTTTTAGCCGGTGGGTTAATTGCAGCAATGTTAGGTGATAATTTTGAAGGGTTTCAGCTATTGGAAATGATTTTATTAGCTGGAGCTGCATTTATTATATTGAAGCTTGTTATGGGCTTTATACGCGCTAAACAATCCCCGCAGCTTGCTGGCAATAATATGGGGCAAAATGCATTTAAACACGCTCAATCTGAGCAGCCTATAAATAATAGTTTTGCTCAGCAAAGTACTAGCGCAGAACAGGTGCCTTATAACTTACCACCCAATTTTGACGTAAATGGCTTTTTACAAGGTGCGCGTAGCCATTACCATACGCTACAGATAGCATGGAACAATGCTGATTATGCAACGATGGCTGAATACCTAAGCCCAGAGTTAGCACAAGAATTTAAAGCAGAACGCGAAGCGATTGAAAGTGTAGACACTGAAGTTATGTTTATAGATGCAGAGCTTGTTCGCGCCGATACAACAGCGAGCGCTTGGCAAGTAAGTATTCGCTTTAAAGGTAAGTACCGTGATTTAGGTGATAAAAAAGAAGAGCCAATTTTAGAAATTTGGCACCTTGAGCGCTCAACATCAAATGATGCACCATGGCTGATTGTTGGTGTTGAAGACTTAATTGAAAGCTAAGCTCATTTTAATACCAATCCGCATAATTCAGTGATCTATTTTGAGGAGGGGTATAAATTAAAAAAACCGCACAACCTTTGGTTAGTGCGGTTTTTTTGCTATTTAGCAGACGATTTATTTACATACGTCAGCGACAGCATTTGCAAAGTATTCAATATTTGCATCGCTAATACCGGCTACGTTTACGCGGCTAGAACCAACAATGTATATACCGTATTCTTTTTGTAGGCGCGCAATTTGCTCTTTATTAATGCCTAAGAAAGAAAACATACCATGTTGACTTTCAATAAACGAAAAGTCTTGCTCTATTTCTTTTGCTGCTAAGCTTTCTTTGATTAAGCTACGTAAACCATTAATACGATTACGCATTTCATCAAGCTCACTGTGCCACATTTGTGTAAGTTCTGTGCTGCTTAAAATAGTGTTTACAATGTCGGCACCGTGCGCCGGTGGCATTGAATAAATACTACGTACAACGCTTAATAGCACAGAGTTTGAAATATCTGCGGTTGCAGCGTCTTTTGCAATAATAGAACACGCACCAATACGCTCACGATATAAACCAAAGTTTTTAGAACAAGATGAACAAATAATTAGCTCTTCTACCGCATCAGCTAAAATGCGAAGCCCTCGTGCATCTTCTTCAAGTGATGAGCCAAAACCTTGATAAGCAATATCAATAAGTGGTGTAAAGCCGACTTCTTTTGCAAGCTGAGCAACGGTGTTCCATTGTGTCTCGTTTAAGTCCATACCACTTGGGTTATGACAACATGCATGAAGTAGCACAATGTCCCCTTTTGGTACTTGCTTAAGGGTGTTTATCATGTCGTCAAACAATAAGTCTTTGTTTTCGTAATCGTAGTACGGGTACTCTTTAACGTTTAAGCCTGCTGCTTCAAACAAGCTAATGTGGTTAGCCCATGTTGGTGTAGTTACCCATACTGTTGCGTCTTTATTGCAACGTTTAATAAACTCAGCCGCAACGCGAAGTGCGCCTGTGCCACCTGGCGCCTGTGCAGTACGTACACGGTTTGCTAAAAGCGCTTGATGCTCACCTAATAGTAGGTTTTCCATTTTTTGACAGTAGTCTAAGTTACCCGCTAAACCAATGTAAGATTTGCTTGTTTCGTTTTCTAGACGAAATGCTTCAGCTTTTTTTACCGCTTTTAATACCGGTGTATTGCCTTGCTCATCTTTATAGACACCTACACCTAAATCAATTTTATTAGGGTTTGTATCTTGTTTATAGGCTGCCATAAGGCCAAGAATAGGATCTGTTGGTAATGGTTTTAATTCTGAGAACATTAGCTATCTCTTATCATTAATTAGGGGTTGGCTGTTGTAGTAAGCTTAACATAAAAGCTTACCTTCTTGGCTAGTGATATTTACACTAGAAAGTGAGGAATTTTAATGCAGCACGCAACTAATACAGCCAATGTACGGCTATCAAAAAAGTCGTTACTGAATGCCTCCGCATCAACAATACCGACGCACTCATGTTGATCATTAAACAAAGGTAAACAGGTTTCAGCTTTTACTTTAGGGTCGCACGTATAGTACTCGCCACCTTGTGCTAAATAGCTCTCAACGTTGTTAATTACACGCCCACGCTTAGATAACGCAACTTGTACATTATTACTGCCTGCTGCAAATGCATCAGTGAGAGGAAACAGTGGACGGCTTGGCGCGCCTTGATACGCCAGTTTTAATAATTGCGAGCCTTGAGCTGTGTCAATTGCCTGATAAATACCATACCAATCGACCTGTGTTTGCTGGGCTATGTAATTAACTATATTTTGCAGGTTTGCTAGTTTTTGCTCGTTTTGTGAAGTCGCACTCACGTAATCGGTGAGCTTAAATGGCTCATCTTGTAAATAACCAAACAAACTACATGCACCGCCTTCACCAAGTTCAGGAATTTGGTACTCCCAACGCACAGACGGCAACGCGCTCTGAGCAATATACTGTTCTAGCTGCTCTAGCTCTTTGGCAATTAATTGTGGGTCTATGTTTAATTGCGCAATATCAAGGTAAGAAGAAATCATTTGGCCATCCATACATCTAAAATTTTTTAGATAATACCATGGAAATTTTTTCTGAGCTATAGCAACTTATAACACAGTTCGACTTGGTTACCACTTGCGTTATACGTCACTTTTTCTGCCACTTCTTCGAGTAAAGATAAGCCGCGACCAAACTCTGCGTTGAGTTCGGTACGTTTTGAAGAGTCACTTGAAAACCCCCTACCCGAGTCACAAATAATAAAGTACAAGCACAAAGTATCTGGGCAATAACGCATATCAATAATGATCATCGCCTCTTTCATTTTGCTTAGTGCTTGCTCTCTTAATTCATAGTATTTAAAAAAGCCATCGTCTTGTTTTTTTATGTCTGAATCTAAGCCTAATACACCGTGATCAAGTGCGTTGTTATATGCCTCAGAAAGCAATAAAAATATATTTGAGCGATGCGACCTAAGCCCCTCAACACTGCTTAATACATTAACAACATCATACACAGGGTCTGTGCATTTAATTTGCTGCGCGTTTAAGCTAAGTGAAAAGTTAAACGCTAAATTAGAGTACGCCTCTTTGGCCTCAGGCTCTGGGGTTAGTGGCAAACAATTAAGCAGTACTAAACTTAAGTCGTCTAATTGCTCGCTACCATTGGCAAAAGTATTTACATTATCTATAACGCGCTGGCTGCTGATCATCGGCTTGCTTTTTAGTGCAGCTAAAAAGCGCTGCTCACCATAAAAAATATCAGCATCGTTGTTAGTTTCTATTATGCCGTCGGTTGAAAGCACTAAGCGGGTGTTTTTATCAACTTCTAAATTAATTAGCTCGTATTCAAATTCATCACTGTCTAAAATCCCCAGCGCCATGTGTTGCGATTCAAGCGTTTGCTTTACTTCACCATCAGTATTTATTAAGTAGGCATCGGGCAAGCCGCCCAACCAAGCTGAAATACTTTTGCCTGACGCACTGAGCTCAATAATGGTTGCCGCACAAAACATATGCTCCGGTAGTAAATTGTGCAGCAATATATTAATTTCAGAGGCAATATCATTAACTGCCATGCCTTTTTGCACCATAGTATAAAACACCCTAGATGCTGGCAGTGCGCCAATAGCAGCAGCTAAACCATGGCCTGTAAAATCACCCAACATGCAATATAAATTGCCAATTGGACTTTGCGCGACTAAAAACATGTCACCGTTAAACATAGAAGCAGGAGACAGGCTAAAGTCTAAATGATCGTTAAATTTATCTTGGTTTTCGAGCGAATTATTAAAAATGTGCTCAATAATTTCGTGCTCGCGCTCTATTTGATTGCGATGATACTCAAGCAGAGTGTTCTGTTGGTGGGCTTTTTTACTTAATTCACGCGTACGGCTATGCGCCTTTATTTTTGCGTTTAAAATTACCTTTTCAAATGGCTTTTGAATAAAGTCATCCCCGCCTACCTCTAAACAACGCTCAAAGCTGTTTTGATCTTCAAGCGAAGTAATAAAAATTATAGGTAGGTAAACGTCGTTATAGCGCTGCTTTATTCGCTTTGCGGCTTCAAAGCCATCCATTACCGGCATAAGCACATCGAGTAAAACAATATCAATGGCTTCTTTTTCTAGCACTTCTAGCGCTTCGAGACCGTTAAACGCTATTGATATTTTATAGTTTTCCTCAAGCAGCATTTTTTCCAGTAAGATGCGATTAAGTGCTTGATCGTCAACAATAAGTACGTGGGTCATTAGTTAATATCAAACTTTTTGTCAAAACGTGATATTTGCAGTATTTTTTTAAGCTGAGGCTGACAGTTACTAATCTCTATGGTTTGTACTTGGCTTTCAATGGTTTTTTTCATGTTAAGCAACATACCTAGTGCAGAACTATCCATGTAGTCGGTCTCTCTTAAATCGATAATCACTTTATTTGTTTTAGGCTCAATTTGCGCATAAGCTTGGCGAAATGATTGCACTAAATTAAAGTCAAATTTACCTTTAATTTGTATCGTTAAAGTACTTTCATCAACCGATAAACTCTTTGTTAAACTCATTCTAAACTCCAATTATATTTCCTTTGATCTAAATATAACCTGTTAAAAGTATTTAGCAAAAATAAAAACACTCGCCAGTAAATTTGTTATTATTTAATACATCAATAAAAACGTTTATTTAGGTAAATTATGAGTGATGACCGCTTAGTATATTCCACCGACATGGGCCGAATTAGCCAACCAAAGGTTGAGCAAGCACCCTCGGCAAAACTATTTAAAGATGGCTTTATCCGTATCGAGCGCCAAACTAAGGGGCGAAAAGGTAAAGGTGTCATGTTGGTGGTAGGTATAGACCCAAAAGCACACGATTTAAAAAAGCTAGCCAAAACCATAAAAAGTAAAATGGGCCAAGGTGGTGCGGTAAAAGAAGGCGTGATTGAAGTTCAAGGCGATGATCGCGAAAAATTAAAAGGGATTTTAGAAACCCTTAAATTTAAAGTAAAAATTGCGGGTGGTTAAACCCGCAACCTTTTATTTGCTACTAACACTATTAGGTTCATCATTTAATTTTTTGTACAACGCTGATAGCTCTTTCTCAGCAACCGGTTTGCTGTAATAAAATCCCTGCACAATATAACAATTATTATTTTGCAAAAACTCTATTTGCTCTTTGGTTTCAACCCCTTCTGCAACTACGTCTAATTTAAGTTTTTTCGCCATGGCTATAATAGCGGCGGTTATTTCCATATCATTAGGGTCGGTTGGAATATCTTTCACAAACGAGCGGTCAATTTTTAATATGTCGACCGGGAATCGTTTTAAGTAACTTAGTGACGAATAACCTGTACCAAAATCATCAATAGAAATTGAAATACCTAACGCTTTAAGTTCGTGTAACTGCGTTATAGCCGCTTCAACATTACCCATTAACATACTTTCGGTCAGCTCTAAGTGAAGTCGTTTAGGGCTTACACCTGTTTGCTTAATAATATTGCTTAACATAGGGACTAAATTAGCGTCTTTAAACTGCCGTGCCGATAAATTAATCGATACGTTGTTATCACGACCCTCTTTAGCTAAACGCACGGCAAACTCGCAAGATTGGTGTAATACCCACTCACCAAGCTCAACAATAAGCCCTGTTGCCTCAGCAATAGGAATAAACTTAGTCGGAGAAATAAGCCCTTCTATTGGGTGGAACCAACGCAGTAGCGCTTCATAACCAACTACATGTTGAGTTAATGAATTAATTTGCGGCTGATAATAAACCTCAAACTGTTTTTCTTTAATTGCATGGCGTAATTCATTTTCAATGAACAGCCTTTCATTGGCAGCTGCGTTAAGCTCTTGACTATAAAAATGGTAAGTATTACGCCCTTTTGCTTTTGCCTCGTACATTGCTAAATCAGCATGCTTTAAAAGCTGATCTTCTTCTAGGCTATCGTATGGGGCCATTGTAATACCAATACTGGCGCTGACTATCACTTCGTTATTGCCAAGTTTTATAGGCACGTTAAGTGTTTTTTGAATGGTGTTTGCCACATCGCTAGCATGCTCTTGGCTTTCAATACCGCTGAGTAAAACAGCAAATTCGTCGCCACCCAAACGGGCAATAGTATCTTCAGCGCGTAACCGTGCTTTAAGACGATTAGCCACTTCAATTAACAGCTGATCCCCCGCATCATGCCCTAACGTATCGTTAATTCGCTTGAACTCATCTAAATCAAAGTAAAAAAGGGCAAATGCATAATGGCCGCGCTCAGCCAAAGCCATTGATTTACGCAGCTGCATTCTAAAAAAGGTTCGGTTTGCTAAGCCCGTTAACGTGTCAAAGTACGCTAGCTGCTCCATTTTTCGCTGGCTTTCTTTAACAAACGAAATATCTTGCGCGGAGGCTACATAACTGGTGATCTCACCGCCGTCTTCGCGAATAGGAGAAACACTTAAAGACACCCAAATAGGCTGCTTATCATTGCCTTGAATCAAGGTATCCCCCCGCCAGTAATTTCTACTACGAAGGTCGATATTGATGTCTTCGACTAAAATAGCCATCTCTGATGCAATAATATTCAAAAGTGGTGCGCGATTAAAATGGCTTTCGGGGTAGCCTGTCATTTCAAGCATTTTGGGATTTACATATTCAATCACAAAATTTTCATCCGTGATCACTACCCCAGTCCCTGAGAAAGCAACAGCTTTTGAGAGTTTGTTAGCGGCTTTTTCAGCGATTTCTTTTTCTGTAATTCGCTGATTTAACCCATCTATAAGCTTACGAATTTCTACGGTCATATCTCTGAACGAGCCGTTCAGTGTACCTATCTCATCTTTATTCTCAGGCGGGAATTCAGTTAATAATTGCCCTTTACCAAACCCAGTAACCGCATGCACTAATGTGTGTATTCTGCGAAGCACTAACTGATACAGCGCTTGATGTAACAATAAGGCAACCAGTACCGCATAAAGCACAAACAAGCCAAAAAATTTCAGTTTTAAATCTTGCAGAGCTGAGAGCGTTGATGAGCGTTTTTTATAAACCCCAATATACCAGTCTAACTTGTCAATTTTACGAATATTAATAATGTGTGCTTCATCGTTTTGTACAAACGAATTAGCATACTCTGGTAATTTCATGGTAATTGCTTCATTTATAATGGCTTGCAATTGCGGATTAACAAATTCGTTTGTGGTTATGGTTTTATCTTTACTGCCATAGCTTGCTTGTAGCGCAGGATTAAGACTCGGATGTGCAAGTAGCTGACCTTTTTTATCAAATACCAGTAAATGCTTTTCTTTATCTCCAACGGGTAAAAAAGAAATCAACGTATTTAAATCAATATCGCTGCCCGTCACACCTAAGAATTCATTGTCTACATACAAAGGAACGAGCAAGCTAATGACCCATTTATGCCACACCTTATCGTAATAAACCTTAGACCAAACGGGCTCTCTGCTCGGGTTTAAATCACTTTGAACATATTTAAATGTTGCACCATTAGAACCCCTTAGTTCAGGCGGTGCGTTTAACGCCCAATTTGGGGGCGAAACACGGATGAAATCATCTTTAGTGATCATATAAAAATTAAAAAAGTCATGAATTAGGGTTGGTGAAATAATTTTCCATAACGACTCTGAGTTATTGAAGAGGCGCTTGTAAAAAGGAGAGTAATGCTGCTGAGGAAG
Organism: Pseudoalteromonas sp. S3776; assembly: GCF_005886915.1. Lineage (NCBI taxonomy): Bacteria > Pseudomonadati > Pseudomonadota > Gammaproteobacteria > Alteromonadales > Pseudoalteromonadaceae > Pseudoalteromonas > Pseudoalteromonas sp. S3776. The sequence goes on from NZ_PNCU01000027.1 coordinate 158,941, forward strand.
AAATGCAGCTGAGAGGCCATCACTTGATGCACTGCGAATAGTGCCGTCACTATTAAATTGAAATTGGGTTTTGTTAGATAAATTAATTGCTGAGCTTTCGCTAAATAGCTGCTCTGAGACAACATTATTGGCTTGCTTGGCAACAGCCGACTTTGTTTTAATTAATGCGTCAAATTGCCTGATGAGTAATTCAGTAGAGCTTTTAAGTACTTCATGCTCTTCAAAAACTAATTGTTTTTCTTCAGATTTTAGCATCAGCGCGGCAGCGCACACACCGGCAATTAAACAAATTGCAGATATAAGCAATGACAGCTTTACACTCAAAGAATTTAGTCCAAAACGCGATGGAGGGCGTCTATACACCACAGGCCAACCTTATTATTTTAGTTGTTGTTATTTTTAGCTAATACCTGAAATATACCAGATCCCTATTCATATTTATAAACTATTTGTGAATTTTATCTAAAAGTTAGCCTGGAGCTGATAATTCTTCATCATGTTTATTTAAACTGGCTTGCTGGTTGACTTTGCCAGTAACACCTCATACATTAACAGGATGAAAATTATCTTATCTTGCACGTTTTTTTCTTTTTTTAGCTTCTTTTTATAAAAGAGGCTGAACTGTTTGTGAGATAAAATCAATCGAATAGCAAAGCCTCCCACTAGGGAGGCTTTTTTGTTTTAGTTGCGCACATGCAACTTATTTTTGGAATGAGGAAACCAAAATGACCAACGACGTTTTAAACGCGCTCAGACACGACATTAATGAAATAGATTCAGATTTATTAGTGTTATTAGCCAAACGCCGCCGCATAAGCCACGGCGTAGTAGAGTATAAAATTGCTAATAATAAACCGATTCGTGATGAAGCGCGTGAACTAGCCCTATTAGAAAAGCTAATAGGTTATGGTAAATCGCTTGGTCTTGACGCGTATTATGTAAATAACGTTTTTCAGACTATTTTGGAAGACTCTGTTTTACATCAGCAAGCAATGCTGCAAAAAAACCTTAACCCAGATGCATTAAGTGAAACACATCGTGTTACTTATTTAGGTGGGCAAGGTACTTACAGTCAACTAGCATGTCATAAGTACTTTAGCCGCCGCCCTGGCAAGTTGGTTGAAATTGGCTGTAGCTCATTTGACGAAATAACAGGCAAAGTAGAAAATGGCCAAGCAGATTTTGGATTACTGCCAATAGAAAACACCAGTTCGGGCAGTATTAACGAAGTGTTTGATTTATTACAACACGCTCAAGTATCAATTGTTGGTGAAGTGACCCACAGTGTAGAGCACTGCCTACTTGCAACCCCAGATACTGAATTAAGCCAATTAACCAAAATTTATGCTCACCCTCAGCCATTTGCTCAGTGCAGTCGCTTTTTACAAGGGCTGGGGGACTTACAACATGAAACCTGTGATTCCACCTCAAGTGCCTTGCAGTCAGCATTAAACACGCCAAATAGTGCGGCTATTGGCTCAGCGCAGGCGGGTAAAAATGTGGGCCTTGAAGTGATTAAGTCAAACCTAGCTAATCAAAGCGAAAACCACAGCCGCTTTATAGTCGTTGCACGCAAGCCACTGCAGGTGTCTAAACAAATACCCACTAAAACCAGCCTCATTATGGCCACTAAACAGCAAGCAGGTTCATTGGCTGATGCGCTAATGGTGTTTAAACAACATCAAATAAACTTAGTTAAACTCGAGTCTCGTCCTGTACCGGGTAACCCGTGGGAAGAAGTGTTTTATGTGGACTTAGAGGCAAACCTTGCCGATAACCAAGTAAAACATGCTTTAGAAGAGCTAAAAGAACATACTCAATATGTACGTGTATTAGGTTGTTACCAAAGTGAATCTTTACAAGCAGTAAGTGTAAATACCTAACCTAAAACGTTAATACCAAAAGGGCCTAAATAGGCCCTTTTTTAATCGCTCATTTAAAATGTTTTAAACGTATAGCCTAAGTAACTACACATTTTTAACCCTTTTATACCAATCCGCATAATTAAGTGATCTATTTTGAGGATGGATAAACGTGTTGATAGCAAGGCAAAAAATTCGCTATTTAG